>JBGPEF010000499.1:0-4352 GCA_041482675.1 Tepidisphaeraceae bacterium
AACATCCCCGCCAAACAATCCAAATGCTCCGCCTCCCGCTCCACCCAACACCCCTCCACCCGCACAAACAGAGCAGAAAAAATCAGCACCCGCTTCGCATCCAAAACAACAATCACCTGCCGCGCCTCCCCCGGCGCATTCTCCACCAGCACCCGCATCGTCGGCACCGCCACCAGCTTCACCCCCGTCGCAAACGCCAGCGTTTTGGCCAGCGTGATCCCAATCCTCAACCCCGTAAACGACCCCGGCCCCGCCGAAACATAAACCTCCTGCAAATCCCCCGCCGTCCACCCCCGAGCCCTGCACAGTTTGTCTATTAATGGAATCAACCCCGCCGCATGCTGCAACCCATGCGCAAACTCCCCCTCCTCCACCGCCCCCGACTCATCAACCAGCGCCACCGACCCCACCCTCCCCGATGTTTCAATCGCCAACGCCCTCGGCATGCCCCAAACGATAAGGCTCCTCCCCCGCAATTGGTAGGTCGGGCCACTCCTGCCCGACGCCATTAGAATTGGGTGCCATGGCCACACCTACCCGGGTGGCCATGCTTCATCTGTTATTTTGATCTGCGCAAATCTGCGTCATCTGCGTCATCTGCGCTCTACTCTTCTCTTCCGCCTGCCGCGCCCGCGAGCTTCCCCGGCGTCGCCCCCAGCACCAACCCACACGCCACCAGCATCATCCCCGTCCCAATCGAATACAATCTCACCTTCGCATCCCTGCACAACTCCGCCATCCTCCCGCTCCTCAGTTCCAGCGGCGGCATCTGCGGGGGCGGCGCAATGTTCACCAGCGAAAAAGCCGACTCCTCCCCCGGCATCACTCCCTCATCCAGCTCCAACACCTTCGTCCCCGCCCGAATGAATTTCATCTGCCTCTGCGCCAACCGCTCCGCCAAACCCGCATCCCTCCCCAGCCGCGAAATAAACTCCTGATTCACCGCCACCTGCTTATCCAGGTGCTCCAGGTCCATCTTCAGCTTCTGACATTCATACGCCATCACCCGATTCTCATCCGACTGCGGAATCAGCACGCAGCACGCGATCAGCCCAATCCCGGCCGATATCAGCATGATCGTCCACCCATGGTGGGCCTTCACCAGCGCATCATTTTTCGAATTAATTGCATTCATAACAGATTGGCGGCGCGGACTCCCCGCCAGCTTTTGTGCCACTGGCAGCTTGCTGCCAGTGCCCTTATCGGCACACCCCCCCACCAAACTTTCCCCCATCATTTCCGCCCTGCCTTATACACATACAGCGTCGCCAGTTGCTCATACCCCACCAGTGGATAAAGCTTCGCCCCCACATGACTGGCCGTCAGCACCGCCGACTCGGCCCCACCGGCCCGATCATCCCGCAGCATCCGCGACAGCATCGCCCGAGCGATCCCCCTCCGCCGGTAGGCCGGCCGAACGTGCATATTCGAACACCATCGCGAATCCCCCGCCTCGACACTCCGCACCCACCCCACGATCTTCCCATCCACCACCGCCACATACTGCCGCAATGCCCCATCATCCCCCAAATGCTCCGGCAAAATCTGCCGCGCGTGCGCCAGCTTCGCCAACCGTTCGGCCACCTCCTGCGTCCTCACCCGCTCGATCGTCACCCCCGCCGGCGCATCGAACCTCGGAATTTTCTTCAACCGATGCTTCATCAGCGGCTCGGTCGTCACCAGCCGATATCCCAGCGACTTGTACTTCTCCCTCATCTCCTCATCCGGCCGATCAACCGGATGAATCTCACAAATCGCAAACCTCCCCTTCGCCTCCCGGCGCACCACCCGATCCACCTCTTCCGGCTCAACCCCATACGCCACCCACTCCTCATTTCGATAATTCCCGCTCTTTCTCGGCCCATCCCGCGCCACCCACAGCCGCCCCACCCGCTCCGCTAAAAACGGATGCGTAAAACTCCGCAGAAAGCTCAGCCCACCAAGAAACCCCCCAATCGCCGCCTCAATATCACCACTCTTGCCCACTAGAATTCCCCTCCTCCCGCTATCCCCGCCGAACCGCCTCCACCAGCTTCTTAAACTCCTTCCGCACCGCCCGATCCAGTTTCGTCGAAAATGCCCCGCCCAAATGATGTGCTCGAATTAGCCCAATCACATCCGCAATATCCTGCGCCCGCACCCGACTCGCCAACCCGCTCTTGAGCTTGATGCTGATCAAATCCGCCAGGCGCAGAGTTGTTACCCCCTCGATCTCGACGAAATCTCCTGCCGGAAGTTGAACCATCTCATCCGGCCATAAACGGATCGGTACCCCATTGCGAATTCCGTCAAGGGCAGCTTCACTCTCATCCGCTGCGCCGCGCGATGCCACGTCGACGTTTGTTGTCGTCCTCACATACCCGTGCAGCACCACCGCCACCCCACCAATGATCGCACCATCGATGTCCCGCTTCTTCAGGATGCGCGACACCTTCACGGCTGTTTCCATCACAGCGCCGCGCTTCTCCAGCATGAGCATGGCCTCGTTTCGCAGGTTCATGGCAAAGAAATGGCTGCTACTTCAACCGCACCGATGGCAACCGCTTGAGCCGCTGGTTTTTCGGGTCGACTTCAAATCCCCCCGACTCCAGAGCCGTCACACCCAGCTGCGGTTCGGCATCATCATTCCCAAAGATCACGAGGGCTCCGACAAGCTCTCCCATAATCTCAATCCGCGCCACACCGACTTCCAACTCAACCTCCGATCCATCAGCCAGTTCATAAGTTCGCCGCCCCTCGGGTCGAATCCCAATTGCTCGCAGATGCTTCCCCGGGACATAGCAATCCACCGCTCCTGTATCAACCAGAAATGAGCCATGCCATTTAAGCGTGGCATCACCGGGATTTGATACCGTGACAATCACATGCGTATGGCCCATCGATGGATCCTTTTGTGAAAGTATATGCCGCATAGTTGCCTCGACCTTCATTTATTCCAGAATCTGGCGCCATACTCCGCCGTATCCCCCAGCTGCTCCTCAATCCGATAAAGCTGATTATATTTCGCCGTCCGATCGCTCCTGCACGGCGCTCCCGTCTTGATCTGCCCGCAATTCGTCGCCACCGCGATATCCGCGATCGTCGCATCCTCTGTCTCCCCCGACCGGTGCGACAGAACCGCCGAATACCCATTCCTCATCGCCAGATTCACCGCCGCAAACGTCTCGCTCAGCGTCCCGATCTGATTCACCTTCACCAAAATCGCATTCGCCGTCCCCGTCGCAATCCCTTTCTCAAGGAATTTTACGTTCGTCACAAACAAATCATCCCCCACCAGTTGCACCTTCTTCCCCAGCCGGTCCGTCAGCATCTTCCACCCCTCCCAGTCATTCTCTGCCATCCCATCCTCCAGCGACCGGATCGGATATTTCTCGCACCACCTCGCCCAGTAATCGATCATCTCCTCCGACCGCAGCACCCGATCGGGATTGCTCTTGAAAAACTTGTACCCCTTCTTCTCCTTGTCCCACAATTCGCTCGCCGCCGGATCCAGCGCCACGAAAATCTGTTTCCCAAATTTATACCCCGCCGCCTCCACCGCCTCCCCGATCACCTTCAACGCATCCTCGTTGTCCTTCAAATCCGGCGCAAACCCTCCCTCGTCTCCGACGGCCGTCGACATCTTGTTCTTGTGCAAAACCTTCTTCAGCGAATGATAAATCTCCACCCCCGCCCGCATCGCATCGCCGAACCGTTCAAACCCCCACGGCTGAATCATGAACTCCTGAAAATCCACATTGTTGTCGGCATGTTTTCCCCCATTGAGAATATTCATCATCGGCACCGGCAGCGTCCGCGCCCCCGCCCCGCCCAGGTACCGATACAGCGGCAAATTCGACAATTCCGCGGCCGCCTTCGCCACCGCCATCGACACCCCCAATATCGCATTCGCCCCCAGCTTCCCCTTGTTCGGCGTCCCGTCCAGCTCGATCATCAGTTGATCAATCGCCTCCTGGTCCCGCGGGTCCGACCCAATCAGCTCCGGCGCGATCTTCGTATTGACATTATCCACCGCCTTCATCACGCTCTTCCCCCCAAACATTTTCTTATCATCATCCCGCAGCTCCACCGCCTCATGCTCCCCCGTGCTCGCCCCCGACGGCACCGCCGCCCTCCCCATCGCCCCATTCTCCAGCAGCACATCCACCTCAATCGTCGGATTCCCCCTCGAATCCAATATCTGCCGCCCCTGGATGAATTCAATTGTGATCGCCATTCATTTCCTTTGTTAAAGTCGAACTGCGCAGTCTATGCGCATCCGCGCCGGGGTGGTGGCGGGCGGGGGCGGGCGCAGGGCGGGGGGGGGTGGGGGGCGGTGGGGGGGGGGTGGGGGGCGGCGGGGGGGGGGGGGT
>JBGPEF010000500.1:0-4347 GCA_041482675.1 Tepidisphaeraceae bacterium
AGGATCAATCGACGGGGGAGAGGCAGTTCAAGTTTTTGAAGGGCCCGATTTTCGCGAACATTGTGCTGGCGGATGAGATCAATCGCACGCCGCCCAAGACGCAGGCGGCGATGCTGGAGGCGATGCAGGAGCGGAAAGTCACCGTGGGTGGGGTGGATTATAAGTTGCCCGATCCGTTCTTTGTGCTGGCGACGCAGAATCCGGTGGAGCAGGAGGGGACTTATCCGCTGCCGGAGGCGCAGCTGGATCGGTTCATGTTCATGGTGCTGGTGGATTATCCGTCGGCGATTGAAGAGCGGGCGATCATGAAGATGGCGACGGGGTTGGGGGGGGAGAAGCCGAATGCGATTTTGTCGGGGGAGGATATTCTGGCGCTGCAAAATATCGTGAGGAAGATGCCGGTGGCGGAGCATGTTTATGCGTATGCGGAGAAGTTGGTGAGGGTGACGCGGCCGAAGACGCCGGAGGCGCTGGATTTTTGTAAGAAGTGGCTGACGTGGGGGGCGGGGCCGAGGGCGAGTTTGAATTTGATATTGGGGGCGAAGGCAAGGGCGATGCTGGGGGGGCAGTATCACGTGAGCACGGAGGATGTGGCGGCGGTGGCGCTGCCGGTGTTTCGGCACAGGATTATTCCGAATTTCGCGGCGCAGAGTGAGGGGGTTACGGCGGATGATATTACGCGTCGGATTCTGGGAGCCGTTCAGAAGGATGCGAAGCTGGAATGAAGTGGGGTGTCGATGGCTTCGGATTAGACACGAAGACACCAAGACACAAAGTTCACGAAGAGCGGTCTGGTCATCGCGGGCGGTGCGGGATGGCGAGCGATTTTGATGAGGATTTTGAGGAGTTGCCTGCGGAGCTGGAGCGGGTGGCAACGCAGATTGTGGATGCGGCGTTTAAGGTGCATTCGGAGCTGGGCGCGGGGTTACTGGAGTCGGTGTATGAGAAGTGCCTGGCGCGTGAGTTGACGAAGCGCGGACTTGGCGTGCGGCGGCAGGTGCTCGTGCCCATTGTCTATGATGGAGAGGTACTGGAGGAGCCGTTGCGGCTGGATCTGCTGGTGGAGGAATCGGTGGTAGTGGAAGTGAAAGCAGTTGAGAAGATGCATCCAGTCTTTAATTCACAGATGCTGACGTATTTGAAGCTGAGCAAAAAGCGCCTTGGCTTCATCATCAATTTCAATGTTCCGCTTATCAAAGATGGAATCAAACGAGTGATCCGGTAGTCCGATTGACGCCGAAGCGCCGAGTTGCTCTTCGTGCACTTTGTGTCCTTCGTGTCTTCGTGTTTAATCCGCGGCCCTGTGCGTGCCCATGGCGAAATCACCCAACATTCTTCTCGACCCGCTGGCGATTCAGAAGGCTGAGTCGCTGGGGTTGCATGCGCGGTTTATTGTCGAAGGCTACATGGCGGGGGAACATAAGTCGCCGTTTCGGGGGTTTGCGATTGAGTTTACGCAGCATCGGGAATATGTGCCGGGGGATGATACGAGACACCTGGACTGGAAGGTGCTGGGAAGGACGGATCGCTATTACCTCAAGCAATACGAGCAGGAGACGAATTATGTCGCGAATATCCTGCTCGATGGAAGCGAGTCGATGAAATATGGGTCGGGGTCGATCACGAAGTTGCAGTATGGGAAGATGATGGCGGCGGTGCTGAGCTATTTGATCCTGCACCAGCGGGATGCGGTGGCGGCGGGGGTGTTTGATACGGCGATGCGGGGGTATGTGCCACGGACGGGGAATTTGGGGTCGATTCATAACATCATGAAGGTGCTGGCGGAGTTTAATCCGACGCAGCAGACGAGCATCGGGCCGGTTTTGCATGAGTTGGCGGGGCAGATTCGGCGGAAGGGGATGGTGATCATCATCAGCGATTTGTTTGATGATGAGGAAAAGATCCTGGAGGGGATTCAGCACATCCGGTTTGGGGGGAGCGAAGTGATCGTCTTCCATGTGATGGATCCGTTTGAATTGGATTTTCCGTTTTCGGGGATGGTGGAATTTGAGGGACTGGAAGCGATCCCACAGATACTGACGCGGCCGCGGGAGATTCGGAAAAGTTATTTGCAGGCGGTGGAGGATTTTCGAAGGAAGCTTCGGGAGGGATGCGAGAGGAATAATGTGCATTACATGCTCGTGAACACCGGGCATGCGCTGCATGAGGTGATCAGTGGATATTTGGCGTTCAGATTGAAGACACACACGCGATGAAGACACGGGCAAGATGCCCGTGCCACGAAAGAATGTTTCTTAATCCACTCATGCTCGCGGGATTGGGCGCGGTTTCGATACCGATCATCATTCATTTGCTGAATCGGCGGAAGTTTGAGCATGTGGTCTGGGCGGCGATGCGGTTTGTGCGGATCTCGGTGGAGAAGAATCAGCGGCGGATCAAGATTGAGGACATGCTGCTGTTGATACTGCGCTGTCTGCTGCTGGCGCTGTTGGCGCTGGCGCTGGCGCGGCCGGTTTTGCGGGCGGCGGCGGGGGCGCTGGGACTGTCAAAGGTCACGGCGGTGATCGTGCTCGACAATTCTTATTCGATGACGCAGACGGATGGGGTTGAGCCGAAGTTTGAGGCGGCCAAGCGGGCCGCGGATGAGGTGATTCGGACGATGCCGACGGGGTCGTCGGTGGCAGTGCTGCTGGCATCGGATGTAGTACACAAGTTGATTCCCGAGCCGACGTATGATTTGACTCTCGCCAGTGAGCAGATCAAGGAAGCGCCGGTGTTCGATCGGGGGACGAATCTGCTGGAGGGGATCAAGGTTGCGATGGAGACGCTTTCGGGGCGGCCGGAATTGCGGAAGGAAATTTATGTGATCACGGATGGTCAGGCGGCGGGGTGGAGCCGGATGGAGGAGATTCGGCGGGTGCTGGAGGACAATCGGCGGGAGGTGCGGGCGCATCTGCTGTTTGTGGGAAGGCCGGAAGAGAAGAATTTGGGGATAGCGGGATTGCGGCTGGATGGGGGAGTGGTGGCGGTGAATGTGCCAGTGCGGCTGAATGTGAGGGTGCAGAATTTCGGGAAGAGCGAGGCGAATGATGTGAACGTGAGCATCGCGGTGGATGGGGAGCCGCCGATGGATCAGACGACGATTGCGTCGATTCCGGGGGGCGAATCGCGGAGTGTTTCGCTGTTTGCGCGGATGAAGGCGGATGGGTTTCACACGGTGACGGCCAAGATCGATGGCGATCATCTGCCGGCCGACGACTGGAGGACGGTGGCGCTGCGGGCGGTGAAGGAAGTAAAGGTATTATTAATAGACGGAGATCCGGGGCGGGAAGCGCGGGAGAGCGAGACGTTTTTCCTGCGAAATGCGTTGCGGCCGGTGCCGCGAGCGCAGTGGGATGATTATTTTGTGAAACTGACGGTGAAGACGCCGACGGAGCTGGAGGGTATCCGGTTTGAGGATTTTGATGCGGTGATGAGCGCGAACGTCACCGATTTTTCGGCCAGCGTGGTGGGGCAGTTGGTAAATTATGTGAGGGGCGGCGGGGGGTTGGTGGTGTTTGTGGGGGACAATATCAATGTCAATTTTTATAACGAGCAGTTGTTCAAAAGATATTCGTTGCTGCCGGCGGGGCTGGGGCAGGCGCGGGGGGATGCGAAGGCCCAGGAACAGTGGTTTTCGCTGGCGGACAAGGGGTATGAGCATCCGATTGTTTCGATCTGGAAGGATCCGAATGCGGGGAGTCTGGCGACGATCCGGTTTTATCGCGCGTTTGATTTAGCTCCGGATGAGACGGGAAAGAAGCCGGAGGGAGATGCCGCGCCGGCGGGGGAGGCGCGGGTGATTTTGCGATTCGCGGATAATCGGCCGGCGATGATGGAGAGGGATTGGGGGCAGGGAAGGGTGGTTTTGTTTTCGAGTTCGGCGGACACGGAGTGGAATGACCTGGGGGCGCGGGCGGGGACGTTTGTGCCGCTCATGCTGCGGACGCTGGGGCACCTGGTGGCGCGGCAGGATGAGCATTTGACGATCGGGGCGGGGAATGAGTTTACGCATACACCGCCGGTCGAGTTTTTGAACAAGGATGCGATCATCAGCAAGGCGCCAAGGCATTTTTCTTCGGCGACGAAGGAGGAGGTACACGAGGCAAAGCGGGTGGAGCTGGTGAATGGAGCGCCGTTCGTGCAGTTTGGGGGGACGGATTTTGCGGGGCCTTATGAGATTCGCGTGGAGGGGAGCGCGCCGATCCGGTTTGCTGTGCAGGCTGATCCGGCCGAGTCGAATATCGAGGCGTTGAATGAGAATCAGTACCGGTTGCTGGGGGAAGTGGGGCATGTGGTGAAATGGTCGCCGGGGGCAGAGCTGGAGGAAACATTGGAGAAGGGACG
>JBGPEF010000501.1:0-4343 GCA_041482675.1 Tepidisphaeraceae bacterium
CCAGTCCTTCGCGGACATCGTCGGGATTGTAGGCCCCCCGGCGCAGGAGAGTCACCCAGCCCAGGACGGCGTTGAGCGGGGTGCGCATTTCGTGGGAGAGGGTGGCCAGGAACAGGTCTTTGGAGCGGTTGGCGGCCTGGGCATCCTCGAGAGCAAGCTTCTCGCGCTCCACCGCCTGCCGCAGCGCTTCTTCGGCGGCCTTGCGCTGGGTGATGTCTTCGATGACCAGCACAACCCGCGATGGCTGGCCTGCTTCGTTTTCCATGCGCCGGGCGTTGAGCAGCATGGTGCGGCGTCCGATGGTTTCAAACTCGTGTATGACCTCGAAGCCCTCGAACGAACTGCGGTGAGGAAGGATGTGTTCCAGCAACTCGTGCAGCCTGGGAATGTTCCATTGGCCGTTGCCGATCTCATAGATAAATCGGCCTTCGGTCTCGGCTGGTTCGACCTGGAAATTCTTGTAAAAGGCTTCGTTGCAGGTTTTGACCCGCAAATCGGCTTCCAGGACCAGAAGTGGAATCGGCGTGGTGCGCAGGGTGGCTTCGGCGTAATCAAGGGCGCGTTTGGTCTGGCCTTCGCTGACTCGCAGCGCTGCTTCGGTGTTTTTGCGTTCGGTGATTTCGGCCGCAAGTTGCGAGTTGAGCTTTTGGGCGACTTCCGTGAGCTCATGCTGGCGCAGCCCCGCGATCAGCAACGCCTCGTTTACCGCGGTGGCATCCTGACGAAAACTGGCGGCCTTGGTCAACTGGATGATGACTCCAACCGGGCGTTCGTTGGCATCCAGGGCCGGCCACATCGCATACAACCAGGACGCGGGATTGGGCTGGGAGTCGTCCTCGCGGGCATGGGTGAGGGCCATTCCGGTCTGGTAAACCTTGTCCAGAGTCGGCACGCATTCATCCCCGCCGGGGACGATTTCGGCGAAGGGTTTTCCGACCAGTTCCCCTTTGGTTTTCCCCAGCAGAGTGCAGAAGGCGGAATTGACGAAGGAGACAAGGTGCGTGCTGCCCTGCACCTCGACTATGGGGAGCGGGGCGCGCGAAATAATGGGGGCGGATGCACTTGGCAGATTGGGCCTCAGGTCTGTTTTGCCTGGGGTCAGTTCCGGATCGACGGGTCCGGAACTCGGTCAGCAATCGCAGGGTATTGTATCCTGCGGCGGGGGTTAAGTCACACCATGCACTGGCAGACAAGCTGCCAGTGGCACGAGGGTAGGGCTAGGCCCGGGCCTTGGGCTCCGGGGCGGCCTCTTCGAACTGGCCACTTTCCTCGGGTAGTCCGGTGATCAGTCGGGAGTAACCCGTGTGACGGGGGCCGATGACGATCACTCCTTTCTCGGTGATGATATATTCGCGGATGTCCTTGCTGTGGTTGCCGCCGCGCATTTTGGCCACGACCATTACTTTGCGAAGCTGGCCGTCGATCTCGACATAACGCATGCGGATAATGTCATCGGTGAGGAAGGAAATGGTGTAGTGGCTGAGCTCGAGGGAGGTGAATGAATCCTGGATCTCAACCGTGGTGAGAATGGTGACTCCCGCGCCGGTCAAGGCGGCAATCATGCGGTAGAGCGATTCACGGAAGTCGTCGCGGAAGCCGGGGGCGAGGGCCATTTCAAAGCCGACCAGCGAATCGATGATCAGGCGCTTGGCTTTGAGCCTTTCCACGGCGTCGAGGGTGGCCTGCATCGCTTCATCAACCGAGAGGTCGAGCGGACGCAGGTAAAGCATTTCGAGCAATCCCTTTTTTTGCGGCGTCTGCAAATCGAGGCCCAAATTGCGGGCGCGAGCCACATAGCCTGCGGGGCGTTCTTCGAAGATGGCGGCGATTCCCGGTTCTCCCTGGCGGAGGCCCTCGGCGAGAAACTGGGTGGCGAGGGCTGATTTTCCGGTTCCGGAAGGTCCGGCGACGAGGACGCTGTCGCCTTCGAGAATTCCCCCGCCGAGCATCTTATCGAGTTCGGGCACACCGGTGGAAAGGCGACGCCGTTTGACGGGGACCACCCTTGGATTGACCATTCCCATGGTGCGTGAGAAGGCTTGCAGGCCGCCACCGCCAATGCGGATGGTGTGCAGGCCCGGCACCGACTCCTGGCCGCGCAGTTTTACGATTTGCAGCTTCCGCACCACGGAATTCCGCTCCGAGTTCTGAGTGAGCCAGAAAATGCCATCGGCGACGGTGAAGACGGGATTGTTGCGCACTTCCGCGTCGGAGTATTCGCCGATGAGAAAGGTGGTGGCCTGCCAGGCGGTCAACTGGAGGGCGAGGCGCTGGATGAGGCCCTGGAGTTCGATTTCGTTTGTCGCCGAGGTGTTTCGGAGCACGGTGCGGAAGGAGTCCACCACGACCATGCTGGGATTGGACGCCGCTACCTCTCTGGTAATTCCCTCGAGCACGCCGCCAAGGTTGTCCTGCAACACCGCGTCGGTGAGGTTGATGAAACGGATGGCCTTGCTCACCTTGGAGGGGTCGAAGAAGGAGTATTGTTGCTGGTAGCGCAACATTTTCAGGGGGGGTTCGCCGAGGATGGTGAAATAGAGAGCCGGTTTCTGGGGGGTGGCGTTGGCGAAGATAATTTGATGGGCCAGGGTGGTTTTGCCGGTGCCGGGCGCGCCGGCGATGATATTGAAGGAGAACTCGGAGAGTCCGCCGCCCATGATTTCGTCGAGGCCGCTGACGCCGGTGGGGAGCTGGCGGATTTTCACTTTCGCGTGCCGGCTGGTGGTTGTTTTCGACGCCTCGCGCGTCTGAGTTTTCGGTTGCTTCGTCATGATGGGCCTTGTCCTTTTGCAAAATCCAGGTCGTCGAAGGTCGCTTTCGGCCACGCATCCTGGATGATGCGCAGTGTCAATGCCGAGCCGATGAAGGTGATGAGCAGTTCCAGCAGCCGGGCCACGAGAATGAGTTCACCCCCGACAATCCCGTCCTCGTCCAGGTTCGCTTCCAGCTCTCCCAGACCTTCCAAAGATCCATCGGACTTGATATGCAGCGCGCGCAGCCATGGCACTTCCTCGTTGGCCAGTGCCAGCGCGCGAGAAAAGAGCGCACGAAAACCGGCGATTCCCAAAAGTTGGCCCAGAGGCTGGCGGACCTTCTCAACAACGCGAAAGGCCGCCGAATCGTTTCCGCCAGGGCGTTTGCGCGCGGTGGCCTCGTCAGCCAGCAACCGTTTGGCAAGCTCCTTCAGCGTTGGTGGGGCGTATTCTGGCATTCGTTGCGTTCAAAATCGTTTTCAGTCGGGGATTTGTCAAGAGGGAGCATCACCATTATCAGGGCGCGGTGTCGTGTTGTGGCCGGAATGGACGTGGGAGAGCGGTGGACTGGACAGGGCGGGTGGGGCCGTGAGAATCGAAGTGAGCAGACCACGCCTCGGCGCCCGATGTTCACCGATTGCGCTGTGACGAGGCGATGCATGGCGCGCTTTGCGGGAGGAACTTGATGCGACTGTCAATTTTGGCCGTGGTGTGGGCGGTTCTGGCGGCGACGAGCTCGATGCGTGCGGCGGGAGAGACGGTGACGGTGGGCGGGGCGGTGATGCCGATTGCGGAGGGATGGAAGCAGACGACGGTGAAGGGGCAAGTGGTTTTGGTTCCGATGGATTTGGCGAAGGGAGTGGTTTGTACGTTCACGTTTTTGGGGGGGAATCCATTTGATGGATCGCTCAAGGATGAGGTGGCGGCCGAATGGAAGGAGTTGGCTAAGCTGGGGCGGATGGTGCGCGATGATGGGGTGAAGATCGATGGGGAGGGGAAGGCGGTTGAGATTGGCTCGCGCTCGGGGAAGCTCGAGGTGGCCAATAAGGCAACGCTGTATATGTGGCTGGTGATCGCCAAGGCCAATGGGCGGTGCGAGAAGATGCTGCTGATCACGACGACGGCCGAGTCATTTACAAAATATGCGCCGGCGGTGGGGGGGATGTTGAATGGGACGAAGTATGTGCCGGTTGTGAAGGCCGAGGATGTGGGGTTGGCGGCGAATCCGCAGAACGGGGCGGCGGCGCGGGGGCAGGGGGAGGAGCAGAAAGAGGGAAGTTTTGGGCATATGAAGTATCGCGTGCCCAGCGGCTGGCATGAGAAGCGATATGCGAGCGCGGTGGTTTTGTCGCCGGATAAGATTCCGCTGGGGGAGTCGCTGGAAATTACGCTGATGGCGCCGACGAAATTGGGCGGCACGATGGCCGCGGGGTTGGACGCCGCGTGGGATGAGGTTTCGGTTCAAACGGGCGCGGGCAAAACGCGCACGGTGGATGGGAAGGCGTACACGGTGCAGACGGAGAAGAGATCTTTTGCCGGGTGGGAGTATCTGCGTGGGTACGGGATCCTTGGGCCGGCGTCGGATCAGCA
>JBGPEF010000502.1:0-4322 GCA_041482675.1 Tepidisphaeraceae bacterium
AAGGGGGTCATCCGTACTTATTGAACAAAGCATGCCCCCCCCATCATATTTCCAATCGCTTGGCCGAATCCCCAACCACCGCAAAGCCTCTGGCCGCCAACGAGCGCCACCGACGCAGGCGCCCCAATGCCCATATCGCCGGAACCACGGCAAACAGGACCAGCGCCAGTTCCAGGCGGAACTGAAGGGTCCAACAGTCCGACAACCCGTGTTGATTGATGCCGAAGCTTGGCGTGCTGCGGTAATGATCGCCCCACAGCAACGGTCCGTCGTTCCTGGTGCCCGCAGGCCACGCATCGTGGACGAATCGCAGATTGGAAGGCCCGGCCCTCCATTGGATAATCGATGTATCGTCAGACGCCAAAGCAGTCGTCGATTCGACATGAGCGCCAAAGTACTGGCCGCCCAAATAAAAATTGATCTCCGTGTAATTTCGCGTGGATGGATTCCAATGATAGATATGGAAGTGATCACTGGCGAAGTGCTGACGCACGATGCAGCCTGCCAGCGCGACGAAAACGCTCGCCGACAAAACTGCGATGATGGTGAACGCCCGACGCAGCATGGCAGCTATCTTAAGGCATAACTAAGCAACCGAGGCGAATGCAACCGTTCACTTCGTCTTCACGCTGCTCCGGAGTAGTTATCACCCCGCGCTCGCGCTGAAACACAACGACGCTCGCCGCCCTCCCCTGCGGCCGGCAGCGATCAACCCCGCACCCACCACCACCACCACCACCGCCGACGGCTCGGGCAGGGCGCCGGTGTACAGATAGGCCCGCGCCACCGAGGCCTGCTCGTTGAGGTTCCACGAGCCCAGCGCGCCGACCTGCGGCCCGTTGCGGCCCCAGAACAGCCCATAGTGACCGTTGGGGTCGCGCTTGTTGCCGTGCAGCCAGGTCAACGCGCCGTTGACCTTGTTCAACCACAGCGGGTTGAGATCGTGCATGTAAAGGTTGTCCAGCGCATCCACCAGCTCGAACGCCCAATACCCCTCATCGTTGATTCGCCCCGTGGCCGAGTCAAAGTAGCGCGTCAGCGTCCGGCTGGCCACGCGCTGCGCCTCACTCAGGTAGGCCGCGCTGCCGGTGGCGTCGTACAGTTCCAGGTTCGTCGAAATGCCAATACCCGCCGAGTTCACCAAATCGAAACCCTCGGGGGCGTTGGTGGAGATTCTCCACCGCTCGCTGAACATGCCATCCGATCGCTGAATGTGCGTTCGCGCCCAGGTGAGCAGGCGAGTGGCATCATCGAGATAGCTCTGCTGGCCGGTGGCGCGATAGAGCATCGCCGCACCCCGCGCGCCCTCGAGCGTCGAGATCGCATCCTTCGACGAGAAATCGAATTGCTTGAAGTAAATTCCGCCACCGGCGACGGTGTCTTCCCCCTGCATCACAAACGCCTGTGCGGCCTTGGCGCGATCGAGATAGACGCTGTCGTTGGTGAGGCGAAACGCCTCCGTCAGCGCCACCACCAGGTGCCCATTGTCATCGTAAAAGCGGTCGCCGCCCCCGGCGCCGGAGCGATAGCCGCTGTTCCAGTACGCCGTGTGCAACTGGTCGGCGAACTGCCGCAGCGTCGGCCCGTACGCGGCCGGATCGATCTGCGTCAGCGTATTGAACACCCGAAACTGCGTGCTCTCCGGCCAGACAAATGCCCGGCCGTTGAATCCGCCGGACCGGGCTCCACTCAGCGAGGCGGTTTCCGCGAACAACTGCGTTCCAGAAACGCGCAGGGTGCGATCGGTTTCGTTGTAGGTCTCCAGGCCCCACGTGCGCAATCGCCCCAGATCGACCTGCGCCCTCGCCGAACCCGCGGCCGCCCCCCACGCCACGACGGCGGCCAACAACCCGCAACACAGCCTCCGGACGCGCCATGCGCGCTTCCCGCGTGAGTTTACTCGCATGATCCTCTCCCGGCACCGCTTGGGCAAAGTTCTAAAAAGTACGATGTGGCAAAGTGTAACTAAACCGTATCAGCGTAAAAAGGGGTAACGAAATGAAACGGAGGCGCAGCGAGTTTTCACTTCCGCCATCTACGGCAAAGACCACCGCTGGCGGCGCCAATTCGCCTCCCAAACCCGAACCCCGCCACCCAGCCCGCCGCACAGAAACCTCATCGCGGTACATAGTCTCTCAGCTACGGGGAGACGAGCAGATGAATGCCTTTTCACGCTGCTGAATTCTTTACGCCAGCGTTCAACACTCCTGCACAACCACGGCCTCAGCCAACCTCTGATGCCCCGAATGCACCAGTGTCGAAAAGTGGCAGCGGAGTAGATGGGACTGGGAGTTTCGAGACAGCGGCCCAGCCAGCTGGACGAGTGATCGAGATTTTGACGATTTCGCAAACCTCGATTACCCTTACGATCCAGATCGCAGGAAGGGTATGGCCAAACGGAAAAAAAAGAAGCTTGGACTCGAAGGCCCTACCAGCGATTGCTTGCTGTTGTGTGACGATGTGCTGATCAGCCAAGGCAAGAATAAGCATAACTTAATAGGACTTATCGGGGGAATTGCGGTGCGGAACTTTCCAGCCATTTTGGAAGGGTACGTTGCATACGCTCGTTTCTCTAACGTCTATGGTGGCCAGAAGATAACGCTAAAGCTCAGCCGTGGCACGGACGATGCGACTATTCTTGAAGCCGAGGTGCCTTTTCCTTCGCAAAGTGACCCCCTTGGCGTGTATACTATCGTAATTCCAGTTCCAGCATTTAAGGTTGAGGAGCCCGGCCGGTATCTTTTTGGAGCGTATCACAATGGCGTTCCAGTGGCCTCTTCGCCAATAATCATCCAGGGGCCACCGACCGATAAGACGGGTAGTCAGGAGTCCCGCCATGACACTGATCAATGATGCTTCGTTCATACAAAACACGGCACAATCCAGTTCTCCGCAGATTGTGGAATCTCAGGTTTACTGGAAAACAAACGCCTCGCCGCTGGCGGACGACGTAAACCGGTCGCTCTCCCGAATGGAGGCTGGAGTGCCGGCTCGCAAGTCCAAAAAGCTGCGGGAGTCCGCCGCTGAAGCATACAAGGCTCTGCTTCAGCAACCCTCACCTCCGAAAACGTGGTCGCAGCTAATGGGTCAGGCCTTGACTGACGCTTCCGATTGATCGCGATGCATCCCCGAACCGATTGCCCTCATTGGGACTACGAAAACCATCCAAATCGGCCGCGCATTCTTTCGACTGCGGCCACCAAAATTATTGAGGATCTTCTCAAGAAAAAAATCGACACTCTCAAACTATTGATCGACACGCGCCCAATTCACCTGCGCCTTTTCAAGGAATTGGCGCCGCGGGGGCGAGAATATCTGGCTGGGCATTATCGAGGTGAACAATTCAAGTGTCTTCGCCACTGCCCGGTTGGTATACCCTCAAATCCATTAGTAGGCGTGCCACCATTTGCGGTAAGACTGGAACTTCAAAAACTGGAGCAGGTTCTTTCTACAGCCATCCGTCGGCTTGACGCGCTTCACAAGCCTGAAAGTTCCGCATTGCCCGGCGAGGAGAAACTCATCGGCACCGTCGAGGTTGCATGCCGCATTTTTGCGGAGTTTCTCAGGATTCATCCGTACGCCAACGGCAACGGGCATGTGGGGCGCTTTTGTCTACTCGCCATTCTTCTTCGCTACGGCTATTGGCCGAGGCATTTCCCGTTGGAGCCCCGACCCCCGGACCCGCCCTATAGCGATGCGGTCAGGGCCTATCAGCATGGCTTCAGGGAGTCATTGGAGCAATTCGTACTCTCCTGCATTCGCGGCGGAAAATGAAAGTCCGCTAGACTGCCGCTCTCCATCACCTCAACCAGACCCGTCCCAACCCACGAACCCCCAAACAGTTACAAAAATACAAAAAAATCCCCATTCTCCCCAAACAAATCCCAATCCAAAACGTATACAACCTGCGAGGAACCATAACCTGGGGCTCGCCCCACCGCATTTGAAAGGGGGTTGTGATGTCGTTTTTCGCCTCGGATCGTACCCCCGCCTCCTCCGCGCGCCCACCATCCTCTATTTTCTCTCCCCTATCCACTTTCAGCCCTCGGGACTCGCTTTTCCGCCTTTCGGACTCGATTTCGCGCCCAAAGGACTCATTCGGGACGCGAAAAGGACTTGAAAAGGACTCGGAAAGGACTCGCCTTTTCTGGCACTTTCTTGCCCCGCCCCTCCATAACCACGGTCCCAAACCAATTTTACAAAAAATCGCGTCCCAGCCCTCCTCCGGCTACTTTTTTTCCACCCCCACCCGCCCCCTCAACAAAACAAACCCAGTTCCCCCTCCCCTCAATCTGCGTTCATCCGCGTCAATCTGCGGCTCC
>JBGPEF010000503.1:0-4318 GCA_041482675.1 Tepidisphaeraceae bacterium
GAGGGCTTTGGGGTCTTTGGGTTTGTCATCGCTTTCGGGGAGGAGGGTGAGGAGGGTGCCGCCGTCGGGGACGGAGACGATTTCATCGACTTCCTGGACGGCGAGGTCGGGTTTCTGGGTGTTGATATTTTCGCCGGGGGCGGCCTTGGGCCAGGGGACATCTTCCATCTTGCGGAGCCTGGCGATGCGCGGATGGAGGCTTAGCGTGACGTATTTGCGGTCGGCGCTGACTGTGGGCTGGAGGGTGAAGATGAAGCCGGTTTTGAGCATGGAGATTTGTGGATCGCGTTTGCCGTCTTTGGGTTCGCTCCAGCCGGCGATGTAGGGAATTTCTTCGCCGATAAGCAGGGAGCCTTGCTGGCCGTTGAAGAGGGTGATGCGCGGGGCGGTGAGGATGGTGGAATCGACGGAAGCTTGAATGGCCCTGACCAGCTTGCCGACTTGATTGTCGTCGAGGAACGAGCCAACAACTAATTTGGCGGGCCGCCCGGCTCCTTTTTTCTCAACAATGGCCCCTTTAAGGAAGCGGTCATCGTTTGGCAGGTCGACGCCGATGTCTTTGAGCAGGGTGTCGGAGACCTTTATCAATCGTGTCTGGACGGTGATCTGGATGGCGCGGATTTCGCGGAGCTTGTCGAGGAGCTGGACGATCCGTTTCTGGTTCTCCTTGGTCTGGGTGATGATGAGTTGGCCGTTGAGGTGGCGGATGGAGCCGATGGGGCCGCCGTTGTCGCGCCAGGTGTCGCGGTCGATGGTTTCCTGGATCAGTTTGGTGAGTTCGGTGACGAGGTGCTCGGTTCGTTCCTTGATGGCTTGTTCGGTTTGCTTTGCGTCGTTGGTGAGGGCCAATAGGTCGCGGATGTCGTAGACGTTGACCTCGGTGTTTTTGTTCAGCTCCTCGGCGGTGGTGATGATGATGACACCATCGTCGATTTCGAAGCCGAGTTTGACTGCGCCGCCGCCGACGTCGGCGAGGAGGGTGGTGAGGGCCTTGGAGAATTTGATATCGCGCATGCGGGCGCTGACGGGGGCGGATTTTTCGATGCCGGCGGCGTTGATGGCTTTCCAATTGACGAAAATGCTGGCGCCGGTGACATCGCGGAGGAAATCGACGACGTCGGAGAGGCCCACCGCGTCAAAACGGACCTCAGGGAGGCGGCGGTCGAGGATGGCCTGGGTGGCGGCGTCGTGAGCAGCGGCTTCGCGGGCGCTTTTCCCCTCGGCATCGCGAAGGAGACCGACATCAACCGGATCGGGCCGGCGCGGCTCGGCGGCGGTCCTGGAATCGCCTTTGGCGGAATCGGCGGGAATGTTGTCGGTCCTGGGACGGGGTTGAGGTTGAGGATCGGCGGTGGCGATGGCTTTTTTGTCGGTGAGAGTGATTGCAACTAATAGGATTGCGATAATGGAGGTCAGGAGCGCGCTGCCGGGCATGGAGGATTTGAAGTTGGCGATCATGGTGATTCTCCTCTTGAGGTGTGATTTACCGTTGTTGCCTTCGAGAATGCCGATGGTGCCGGGGCGGGGGCCGAGGCGGGCGAAGGATTCGACGAGTTTGAGGATGGTGTGGCCGTAGTTGAGCGGGTCGTCGGGTTGGGCAGCGCGGAGGACCATGGCGTCGCGGGCCAGCTCGCGCTCGGAGCGGGCGCGGGCGAAGGCGAGATGGATGAGGGGGTTGAACCAGTGGAGGGTCTGGAGGATGGCCAGAAGCCAGTCGATGGCGATGTCGTTTTGCTTGAGGTGGGCGAGCTCGTGGAGGAAGACGAAGCGGAGTTCAGAGTCGTTGAGGCGATGGCGGAGGTTGGTGGGAAGGAGGAGGCGGGGGCGGAGGAGTCCCATCAGGGCGGGGGAGTGGATGGCGGAGGTTTCGAGAATCACCAGCTCGCGGCGGATGCGCATTTGCGATTTGCAGGAGTTGAGGAGGTGAAGGAGATGGGGATCGTCGAGGGGAAGGATGCGGCGGAGTTGGCGGGAGAGCTTGAGATTGGCGTGGAAAATGCGGAGCGCCATGACGAGGATGCCCAGGAGCCAGAGGGCGGCGAAGAGAGTGCGCCAGGTGATGGGACTGGGGGAGGGAGCGGGGAGGCTGATGGGGATTTGAGAAAGGGGCTGGGAGAGGGGTTGCTTGGTGATGATCCAATCGCCTGTGGGGGTGGGATCGGGCGTAATTTTTTGTTGCGAGGATTTTTGGGAGGTTTGTAGGAGATTGAACAGACTGAATCGGCTGGTGGGTGTCGTTGGCATCAGCAGCCGCGCGGCGACGAGGAGGAGGAGGGCGTAGCGGGCGGAGGGGGGGAGGCGGCGGCGGAGAAGCCAGGTCAGGGCCAGGACGAGAAGTGCGAGGATAGCGGCCTGAAAGGTGGTGCGCAAGAGCCAGTCCACGGGGGCATTGAGCCAGTTGACGATGGACGCCATGGCTACTTCTCCTTTTTGGAGAGGATCTTCTTGAGCTCGGATATTTCTTCGGCGGACAGTTTTGCGTGGGCGGCGAAGTAGTTGAGCATGGGGGCGGCCTGGCCGCCGAAGACGCGATGGAGGAAGGAGCGGCTTTCGGAGCGCATGCATTGCTCTTGAGTCACTTTTGCCCAATAGCGGTAACGTTTGCCTTCCTCTTCGAAGCCGAGGGCGGATTTGTTGACGAGGCGGTTGAGGAGGGTCTTGATGGTGCGAGGGGACCAGTCTTTGCGGGAAGAGAGGGCGGCGATGATTTCCTGGGCGGTGAAATTGGACCTATCCCCTTTTTCGGAGGCCTCTTTTTGCCACAAGATCCGCATGATTTCCCATTCGGCTTCGGAGATGTTGGGGGTGGAGGAGCTCAATCGATTACGAGTGTAATCTATGGACGATGGCGTGTCAATCGCAAATTTGTA
Source organism: Tepidisphaeraceae bacterium (assembly GCA_041482675.1). GTDB lineage: Bacteria > Planctomycetota > Phycisphaerae > Tepidisphaerales > Tepidisphaeraceae > JBGPEF01. Next base: position 2,871 of record JBGPEF010000503.1, read on the forward strand.
CATTTGTCCCGTTGCAATAGAAGTGTCACGGTTTTTGTTGCAATAGAACTGTCACCCGCCAGGGTGCTCCGCCGGGGAAGTCTTGCGGAGGCGTAGCCGGAGCGAGACTTCCCCGGCGGCGGCCCTTCGGGGCCGAGTCCCGATTCCATGGATGAGCCGCCCCCGGACTCCACTTCTGATTGTTCTTGATCACCCCCTTCACCTTCGGCCGCGTCGGCCGCTGCTTCAATTCCTTCCAGTGCAGCTTGTGACCCTGGCTCAATACTTCAATCGTCCCATCCAGTTTCTCCCGAACCGTCACCTCCTGCCCGGCCAACGCCATCGTCTCGTGCCGGCGATTCAGTTGGAAGATGCGGTTCCGCCACATCACGCACCAGTCGTTGCTTACCCGCCGCTTCTCCTGGAAGCTCAGCACCTCCTCCAGCTTGATTCCGGCCGGCATCGAGCGGTGCACGTCCGTCGTGTCCCTGGCCTTGATGGCGAACTTCCGGTTTAGCGCCGGCAGGAATCCTTTCTCCAGAAAGACATTCGCCGAGGCAATGTCGCTGATTCCTTCCAGACGCATTTCTTTCACCAGGCGGTCCTGAAGCGTGCCATTCATCCGCTCCACCCGGCCCTTGGCTTGCGGGCTGTTGGCCAGGATCAGCTCCACATCCAACTCCGCCATCGCCCGGGCAAACTGCGTCGCCGGAGCCGGCTGACCCCGCAGCTCTTCCTCCACCGTCGCCTGCCGATCGCTGCGATAAATGCTGTCCCGATCCACATACAGGCTGTGGACAAGGCCGTACTTGCGGACATAACCGCCGAAGATCTCCATCACCGCCACCGTCGTCTCGCCCGGGAAAAAACGGGCGTATGTCCGGCTGGTGGCGTCGTCGATCATCACCATCAGCACGCACCACGGGCCACGCCCCTCAAACCAGTCGTGATGGCTGCCGTCCATCTGAACCATCTCCCCCAGGCAACTCCGCCGCTCCCGGCGGCTGCGGTGAACCCGGCCACGCATCCGCCGGGTCCACAGGTTCCCCGCCAGCAGCCAACGCCAAAGCGTCTCCCGCCGCACCTCAAGGCCATCGCCCAGGAGCTTCTCCGCAGCCAGCGTTGGACCGAATCCCGCGTAACGCTCTGCATACCGCGACAGCACCTTCTCCTTAAAAGAAATCTTTCTCGCATGATTGCTCGGCCTGCCTCTCAGCCCATGCACCAGGGCGCCATCACCCAGATCGCGATAGCGCTTCCAAAGCCGCCGGCTCTGACGCACGCTCAGATTCAGTAATGCCGCGCCTTTGGCCAGCGAAATCTCTTTGTCACGAATCAACGATATGACTTCCAGCCGACGTCGCTCCTTCACGCTCATCATCAGTGTTCCCATCCACCTGCTTTACCCGCAGGTTCGGGGTGACACTTCTATTGCAACGGAACGGTGACAGTTCTATTTACCTTTAACA
>JBGPEF010000504.1:0-4317 GCA_041482675.1 Tepidisphaeraceae bacterium
AAGCAGGAAAAGCACACCTCCGGCATCCCCATCGTCATGCTCACCGCCCTGAGCGATGAAGAACACCACCGCAAAGGCCGCGAATGCGGCGCAGCCGACTATCTCACCAAACCCTTCGATCCCGATGTTCTCATGGCCGCAATCAAAGACAACGCAACCGGGAATGGGCATTAGTTTATTGATTTGAGGAACGCGCTCCATGTCTACAACTTCCGCTCTCCGGGTTCCGAAGCTTGGCAAGCAAAAAATGGCCCAATTGACCAGCAAGGCCAGGAGCCTCGGTATGACCCCGGAGCGCTACATTCGATACCTCATCGAGGAAGATCTCGCCCTCGATCGCAAGGCTAAAACGACCACATTTTCCGAGCTCATGGGGCCCGGGCGGAACGTGGATGAGGCGGAGCTTGATCAAATTGTCGACGAAGCGCGGACCCGCCACCACCAGGTCAGCAGGCGCAAGAGGTAAGCACCTGTGTCGGCCTCACCCATCCGCCTCGTTCTTGATACCAACATCGTCCTGCGTGGCTTGCTGAACACCCGTTCGGCGTCGGGCAAGATCCTTGAGGCAGTTGAGAAGCACATCATCACCCTCGTGTTGAGCAAACCACTTCTCGCGGAGTATCGAGCAGTCCTGACGGACAAAGTGGTGGTTGATCGGTTTCCCGAGCTCACAACCGAACGGGTGGAAGTGGCGCTCCGCCGTTTTCGATACTTTGGTGAATACCTCCGTGCTACTCAGGCGAGATTCGATTTTGCGCGAGATCCCCGAGACGAAAAGCTGCTCGAATTGGCAATCTCCCGCGAAGGCTACGGACATCGTTAGCTCGGATAACGACCTGCTGTCTCTCCCCAACGGCCACGACAGTGCCGCCAGGAGATTGCGGCAGCGCCTGCCGAATGTTCGGATCCTGCCTCCGGCCGAATTCCTGCAAGTCCATGTCGCAGAACTCGGATTCAAATGAGTTGCCTCACCATCGGTTGACCAACGGAGCATTTCCCCTGTTTAAGCCAGCCGCGCCGCTTCCGCCAAAAGCTCTTCCAAACTCTCGGAAACCCCAAGCTGCGGCGCCCAGCGACGTAGATACCCTTGATCCAGCCCTTCCCACTGCTGCAATGCCACGCCCAGGGCGTCCCGGTATTGCATCTCCGACCCGCTCTCTTTTCCCCACGCCAGCTTGCTCAAAATCGTGTCCTCCGGACTCTGCACCGCCACATCCACGCCCATCACCTTCGCCGATACGCGACGAGAAAATGCCTCATCGGCAAAACCGCCCGGCGCTGCGATGATCAAATCCACTTTCCATCCGCTGCCGGCGTCGATCACGTTGAACATCGAATATCCCCGCACCGCCTCCCGTGCCGCCTCCGGGCTGACGTAAAATTCATCTCCAATCCGCCTCAAAAACTCTTCCAACATCTCACCGCTCGGCCTGATCACAATATCGGCATCGCGTGTCGCCCGCGGATCGCCATGCAGACTGCTGGCCAGCGATCCCACCACCATGAACGGAATCCCCGCCCCTTCCAGCGCGGAAATCACCTTCCCAAGAAAATCCTGCTGGCTCATCACCGCACCTCGCCCCAGATTGGCTCCCACCACGCGGGATAATTCCCGCCCCAGCGTACGCTGCGCCGTCGCCGCCCGCACCTGATCCTCATTGTAACCCGGATGATGCAGCCGAACCCCGCTCTCACTGATGCTTCGCAGATTGTCCCCAAGTTGAAACGTCATTTCCGCCCGGCCGGCCAGGCCGAGCTTGCGGAGTGCCCGATGCTGCACGCGAATTGCCTCGATGGATGTGTCGCGAGGTATCCCCAAAACCATGACGTTCCTCTATCGCGGTATCGCCGCATTCGTCGCCGGCTTGGCGACCTTCCGCACCGCATCCCGCACGCTCCGCCCAATCCCCGCCGCATCCAGCCCCACTTCCGCCAATTGCTGCCCGCGAGTCGCATGCGCAATCAGCCGATCCGGCATCCCCAATCTCGTCACGTTTACCGGCGGAAGACCGTGCGCCACCGCATATTCCAACACCGCGCTCCCAAACCCATTTTGCAGCGAGTGATCCTCGATCGTCAGCACCGCCCGCCCACTTCGCAACACCCGGCCGATCATCTCCCCATCCACCGGCTTGCAAAACCGCGCATCGATCACCCCCACCGACATTCCCTCGCTTTCCAATTCCCGCGCTGCCTCCATCGCCTGCCCAACCAGCGCCCCATAAGCAATCAACGTCGCATCACTCCCCTCTCTCAAAACCCGGCTCTTCCCCAACTGCCAATCCCCCCCCGCCGCCTCCCGCAGCGCTGGCTCAATCGCATCCTCAAAATTCACCGCCGGCACATTGTCCCGCGGATACCTCAGCGCCCCCGGCGTATCCAACCCCGCCGAAAACTTCAAACATCTCCGCAATTCCGCCTCGTCGCTCGGCGCCATCAAAACCATCCCCGGCATCGGCCGCAGGAACGCCTGGTCCATGAACCCATGATGAATCGGCCCGTCATCCCCCACAAAACCGGCCCGGTCCATGCAGAAAATCACCGGCAAGCCGTTTAGCGCGACCTCCTGCCAAACCTGATCGAACGCCCTCTGAATAAACGTCGAATAAATCGCCGCGAATGGCCGCATCCCCGCCTTGCACATCCCCGCCGCCATGCCCGTCAGATGACTCTCGCAAATACCCGTGTCGTAATATCGCTCCGGAACCTCCTTCTCAAACTTCGACAACCCCGTCCCATCCGGCATCGCCGCCGTCAGCGCCACGATCCGTGGATCATGCTTCGCCAGGTCAATCAGCGCCTCCGCAAACGCATTGGTCCACGACTTTCCACTGCTCTTATTCAATTCCACATTGCAGCCATTCACCTGAAAACCGGCCGGGCTGTGAAACTTCGTCGGCTCATCACAAGCAACTTCATATCCCCTCCCCTTCTCCGTCTTCACGTGCAGCAGCACCGGATGCGCCACATCCTTCAGCTCCGCCAGCATGTTGATCATCCCCGGCAGATCATGCCCATCGATCGGCCCCATGTATTTCACCCCCATCGCCTCAAATATCTGCCCCGGCCAAATTCCGCTCTTCACCCCATCCTTAAAATGATGCCACATCGACTCAATCGTGTTTCCCACGCTCGTCGGCAGCCGATCCACCACCCCCTTGGCAATCCGCTTCGCCTCCTCATACGTCGAGCTGATCCTCACCCGCTCCAGGTACGCCGCCAGCGCCCCCTGCGCCTTGCTGATGCTCATCCCATTGTCATTCAGGATGATCAACAACTGCCGCTTCAGCGTTCCGGCATTATTCAGACCTTCGAAGGCCATTCCATTGACGATGGAAGCATCCCCCACCACCGCCACCACCTTGCTATCCCGCTTGCGATGCCCATCCCCCCGCGCCATCCCCACCGCCGTCGAAATGGCCGTCCCCGCATGTCCCACCGCAAACAGGTCATAAGGCGACTCCAGCGGCGATGGAAATCCCCCCACCGATCCCTTCTTCCGCAGCCGCTCAAACTGCCCCGCCCGCCCCGTGATCATCTTGTGTACATAGCACTGATGCCCCACATCCCAAAGCAGCCGATCCTTCCCCGTCGGATACGGCCCAAAGTCATAGACATAGTGCAGAGCAAGAGTTAGCTCCACAACCCCAAGGTTGGAAGCCAGATGCCCACCATTCTTCGAAACCGAATCAAAAATCTTCTGCCGACATTCCTGCGCCAACGCCCCAAGCTCCTCAGGCGCAAGCTTCTTAAGATCTTCAGGCGTACCAATTCGATCCAACAGGCTCATCACAGTTCCTTTTTTACAGCCAATACACCCAGCCGCCCGCACGCCATCCAATCCCACAACTTCCCTGCCCGCCAACTCTTGTAGCGGTTGTCTCGTTTCCCGTCTATACCCAATAGCTCCCAAATCATATCGTTGCTCAGTGCTTCCGATCCACCACAAACCGCGCAAGCGCCCTCAGCCCATCCGCCCGATTCCCCAGCGGCTCCAACGCCCCAATCGCTCCCTCATACTGCTTTTCCGCCTCCGCCCGGCTCCGCTCAATCCCCATCAGCGCTGGGTAAGTATTCTTCCCCTTCGACTCATCCTTCCCCGTCGATTTCCCCAACTGCCCGGCCGACGCCGTCACATCCAGCAAATCATCCAAAATCTGAAACGCCAACCCCAGATGCTGCCCATATTTGCTCACCGCCTCCAGCATCTGCCCCGACGCCTTCGCCGCAATCGCCCCCAGCCGGCACGCCGCCACAATCAACGCCCCTGTCTTCTTGCTATGTAAATTCTTCAGCTCATCCATGCTCAAGGTGCGC
>JBGPEF010000505.1:0-4307 GCA_041482675.1 Tepidisphaeraceae bacterium
AGTCGGCCGCCGACAACCTGCTGGGCATCATTAACGACCTGCTCGACTTCTCCAAGATCGAGGCCGGCAAACTGCAATTGGACCCGGGCGATTTCTCGCTGCGCGTGGCCATAGGCGACACAATTCGTGCGCTTGCCGTAAGAGCCCACCGCAAATGCCTCGAACTCGTCTGCAACGTGCACCCGGACGTGCCCGACGCACTGATCGGTGACGCCGGCCGGCTCCGTCAGGTGCTTTTGAACCTCGTCGGCAACGCGATTAAGTTCACCGAGAACGGCGAAGTGGTTGTCCAGGTCAATACCGCCGATGAATCCGCGCCTGGCGATCAGGTCAGCCTCCGCTTCACCGTACGCGACACCGGCATCGGCATCCCGCCCGAGAAGCATGTGTCGATCTTTCGCGCCTTCGAGCAGAAAGATACTTCGACGACCCGAAAATACGGCGGGACTGGCCTGGGGTTGACAATCTCCGCGCAACTGGCAGCCCTCATGGGCGGGAGCATTGCCGTGGAGAGCGAGCTGGGTCGGGGAAGCACCTTCTCGTTCACCGCCCGGTTCGGGCGGCAAGCTCACCAACCCGTTGCCATCGCTGCCGCGCAGCCGATCTCACTCCGCAACCTGCGCGTGCTCATCGTTGATGACAACGCCGCTAACCGGAACATCATGGAGAAGTGGCTGCGAGCCTGGGAAATGAATCCCACCTCCGTCGGGGACGGAATGGCGGCCATGGACGCGCTCTGGCACGGCGTCGCCGTCGGAAAGCCTCACGCGTTGCTTTTGCTCGACGCGCGCATGCCCGACACCGACGGGCTGGCGTTGGCCGCGAAGATCCGCGAGCGAGCGGAACTGTCGGGAAGCCGAATCATTCTGCTCACCTCGGGCGACCGACCCGGTGACCTGATCCGCTTTCGAGAACTTCGTGTCGATGGCCACCTGCTCAAGCCGGTCCAGCAGGATGATTTGCTGGAACTGACCTATTCAATCATGAGTCGCACCAACGGCGATGCTTTCGCGCCAACGCGGCGCGGTCCAACCCCCGATCCCGCGCACGGGACGCTTGTGGCTGACGTACCACGTCGCATCCTGGTTGCGGAAGACAGCGAATTCAACGCCCAACTTATGGAGAAGCTCCTCGCCACGCGCGGCCACACCGTGCAGCTTGCCAGCAACGGCCGGGAGGCACTGGCGGTGGCGAGCGCTGAGGACTTTGATCTGCTGCTCCTGGACGTGCACATGCCAGAGCTGGACGGTTTTCAGGTGATCCAGGCAATTCGCCAGCGCGAGCAGGGGACAGGCTCACATTTGCCTGTCATCGCCCTGACCGCGCGCTCCCGCAAGGAAGATCGTGAACGCTGCCTCGCTGCGGGGATGGACGATTTCCTGGCCAAACCCATTCAGGCGGACGGCCTGTGGGCGACGATCCAGCGCGTGCTGGCCGCTTTCCCCTCAGCCAATAAGAGCGGCAAGGGCCTGCTCAACCCGCGAGTGCTGTTGGCCGCATGCGGCGACGACGCCAATATTCTTCGCGCCATTTGCGATGGGCTCCGCGCCAGCTTGCCCTCCCACCTGGCGGCGCTTCGAGACGCTCTCGAAAGTCACGATGCCCCGCGCATGCGCGAGTCCGCTCACAACTGGCCGGGGTGTTGGGAGCTTTCTCAACGGTGGCCGGCGGGATGGCGTCGGACCTCGAAGACTACTCGGCTCATGGCGAACTGGAAGAGGCGCAACCTCTCGTGCACAGGATCCATGCCATGGGCCAGGAATTGATGCAGCTCATGGCGAACGACTTGACCATCGAGTCGCTGCGACACGAGGCGGGAATCGCCGAGGGTTGACGCGTGTCTGTTCGCTAACAAGGCCCAGCATCTTGTGGCTCGTGAGCGAAATCCCCCCACTTCAGTTGCACGGCCGCGAGCCCAGCGACAACCGCGGTCTCAGCCCGCAAAATGCGCCCGCCCAGAACCCACGGCCACGCCTTGCCCGCCAGCTTGGCGCGTTCAGCATCGGAGAAACCCCCTTCCGGCCCAACAAGTAGAACGATGCGCTGCGGGAGCCCTGCGCCAGGCGCCGCCCCCTCGCTCCGATCGTCGAGGAACAGGCACCGATCAGCGGCTGTGAAAACGGTTGAAGCGAGGAATGAGTCGAGAGGCATCGGCGAGAGCAATCCTGGAAGCGAGGCACGCCGGCACTGCCTGGCGGCCCGCGCGATATGCCCCGGCCATGCGTGCGCCTGCTCCTGTGCCAGGCCCTCAAGAGGCACGGCGTGGTCGGTGAGAAGGGGAACGATTCGCCTCACCCCCAGTTCCGTCGCCTTCTGCACCACGAAGTGCATGCGCTGCCGCGCAAGCACAGCGCACGCGAGCGTGATGTCGATCGTCGGTTCAGGAGAGCGGTCCATCCGTTCATACGGCAACGCCATCCCGCCATGGTCATCCCACTCCTTGAGACTCACCCTGAAATAGGCACCCGACGCATCCCGGATCGTAAACGCTTCCTTGGCATTCACCTCCCGGCGTCGCAGTCGTTGCACCAGGCCACGGTCAATCCGAAAAGGCTCCTCCAGCGTAAGCCGCGACGCGACCGCAAGAGGCTCATCCCCAAGTGCCTCGTATTGGCTCGCCGGAGCGGAAATGTGAAGCTGCGGATGTGGTGCTTTACCAGCATGATCGGCTCGATGCGTATTTGCTGGTTTCTTGAGGTTCGTGTGGCGTCTTGGCATAACCTCGTCCATCGCGCTGTCCCGGCGTGGGTGCTAGTGTATGTAAAGCTGGATGAGACGACAAAAAAGGGACTCGCGTTACCGCAAGTCCCTTTCGTGCAGTCTGTCGCGAGCCAGGAACGCCTTAGAAGCCAACAAATGCGCGAGCCGGAATGCCGGCTCGAATCGGACGCGTGCAGAAGAGGGTCCGGAGTGGGAGCGTTGCGTTCGCGCGGCGCTTGCGTGCGGGATTTTGAGCGGATTTGGCCGCCAGCCGCTTCGGGGCGGTGAGCGCTCTGGTCAGGGCGAAGTGCGCGGGGAGGGTGGGGCGCTTCGGAGCCGTCACGGCGCTGGTTAACCTGCTGGAAGCGGAGGCAGGGGGAACCGTTGGCGCGGCGGGAATGACGGTCGCTTTGATGGCCGCCTCGATGCTGCTGATGCCACCGGTGCCCGTCGCGGTACCGGCGGAGATGTTCACGGTCGCTGGAGTGGTGTAGGCCGAGTAGTCGAGGGTGTCCGTGCCGGGCCCGCCGTCAACAATTCCGGTGACGGCGGCTTGATCGCCAAAGAAGACGGTGTCGCTATCGGAACCGCCGGACAGCGCGCCGGAGAAGGTCACCAGGGCGCTGACGAAGAATTGGTCGGCGAGGTTTCCGCCGGCGAGCCTTTCGAATCCCCGGAAGGTGACGCCGCTGGCAAGATTGCCGCCGGTGGCGGAGGTGATGTTCCATGTGTTGGCGATGTTGGCGGCAGTGAAAGTGTCAGCACCGCTGCCGCCGCCGACGAAAGTTTCGATACCAATGAAGCCACCGGTTGCGGTGGCCGTGGAAGAGGCCAGGTTGACGGCGACGGCCGAGTTGTAGGCCGACAGATCGATCGTGTCGGTTCCCAGTCCGCCTCGAACGATCCCAGCGACCGATGCGCCGTCGGCGAAGACGAAGCTGTCATTGAGCCCGCCGCCGGTCAGGTTCTCGACGCCGGTGAAGTTACCCGCCGCGAAGGTGCCCTGATTGGCAGCGGTGATTTGCCAGGTGGTGTTGGCGGCGGGGCCTTGGAGGGTGTCGCTTCCCGTCCCGCCAATGACGACATCAGCGCCACCACCGGAGACGAAGATGTCATCGCCGCCGCGGCCGTCGAATGTGTCGGCGACTATGCCACCGATGAGGCGGTTGGGGTTGGAATCACCCCGCAGCGTGTTTGCAAACGGGGTCGATCCAATCACGTTGCTGATGTTCGTGACCCCGCCGGTGCCTGTGGCGGTCCCCGCGGCCAGATCGACGTTGACGGCCGCGCCGTAGCCGCCATAGTCCAGTTCGTTGATTCCCGCGCCGCCGTCGATGGTGCCGACGATGCTCGCTCCTGGCGCGAAGACGAAGGTGTCGTCCGCTGATCCGCCCGTTAGATTTTCGATGGCGATGAGGGAGAGTCCGGCGATGTCTACGGAGCCGGGCCCGGTGATCTGCCAGGTGCTGGCGGAGTTGGGACCGATCACAGTGTCGCTGTTCAACCCACCGGTAATCTGCTCGATAGAGTCGCCGGACTGGGATACGCTGTTGCCCAGGTCGTCGGTAGCACTGAATGGAGCCGCATGGATGGCCAGCGGCCGATTC
>JBGPEF010000506.1:0-4294 GCA_041482675.1 Tepidisphaeraceae bacterium
CGAATGGGTCGAGCCGCTGCTGGAGGCGCTGGAAAATGGGAAAATATCCCCGGCCGACATCGACGCAGCGCGACGGCAGCGGCTGTTGCAGCATCGGTCAAATGCGATTCGCTCGCGCGCGGAGAAAATCTTCGCTGCTGCGATCAATCCAGACCGGCAGAAGGTGCTGGATGCATATTCGGCGGCCATGACGCTGGGTGGCGATGCCAGGCATGGCGCTGAAGTTTTCACCAAGACGTGCTCGACCTGTCATAAAGTTGGAGAGATCGGCCAGAACGTGGGCCCGGATTTGGGATCGGTGGGTGATAAATCGCCGCAGTCGCTGTTGATTGCCATCATCGATCCGAATCGAGCGGTGGAGGCGAAATATACGAACTATGTGGCCGAAACCAGGGGCAATGACGTGGCCACGGGAATCATTTCCAGCGAGACGGGAACGAGCATCACGCTGATCAGCGCGGATGGAAAGCCGCAGACGATCCTGCGCGACAATCTCAAATCCCTTCGCAGCACCGGCACATCGCTGATGCCGGAGAATCTGGAAAACGGCTACGCGCCGCAGGATTTGGCGGATGTGATCGCGTTCGTGCGGGCGGCCAATCCGCAGACGCCGAAAAGGTTTGACGGGAACAAACCGGAGGTTGTGCGGGCGGTGGGGAATCAGATGCTGAAGCTGACGCCGGCCAATTGCGAGATTTATGGGAGCACGGTTGTGCTGGAAAAACAGTACGGCAACCTTGGCTACTGGAGCAGTGAGAATGATTAGGCGGTGTGGACGATGGAGGTTTCGGCGGCCGGGAAATATGGCGTGTGGCTGGAGTGGGCGTGCGCGGAAGAATCGGCCGGCAATTCTTTCACGCTGGAGATCGGGCCAAAGCGCCTCGGCGGCCGCGTCGCCTCCACCGGCAATTGGGACACCTATCACCGCACGCAGCTTGCGGAGATCGAGCTTCAACCTGGAAAGCAGCAGGTCGTGTTCCGCTCTGCCGGAAAAATCTCCGGCTCGCTGATTGATTTGAAGTCGATCGAGCTGGTGCCGCCGATGAAGCGGGATTTTAAGTAGATCAAATCTTCCGCCGCGGCGGTGTGGGAAATCAGCGGGTGGAAAGACCGTGGCGTTTTTCGTATTCGGCCATCAGGCGTTGGGTGAGGCCGGCGTCGTTGGTTTCGAAGAGGACGGTCTGGCCCTGGGCGCTGAAGCCGCCGGCGGTGGTTTGCGGGGGTTTGCCATCCCGGAGCTTGTCGAGGGACTGGATGCTGCCCAGCACGTAGACCACGCCCTGATAGGGGATTTCGTAATAGCCGATGCGATCGCCGCGAAGGGGATCGGTGTCGGTGTCGGAGAGGGAGTCGTGGGAGCGGGTGCAGCCGGAGAGGTGCGCCGCGAGTGTGAGGGCGAGCAGCAGGATGGCCGAGAGAATTTGGATTCGCATGGGAAGTTCGTTGACCGTGCCCAACAAACCCTCACCCCGACCCTCTCCCGGAATACCGGGCGAGGGAGAAAGACGAAGAAGGCGATCAGCCGGCGGTGCCGGCGAGGGCTGGGGTTTCTTTGGATGATTCCTTGGGAGCGCCGGCCGATGGGCCGGAGCCGGGCGCTTCCTCGCGCTTGTCCTTGCGCTTTTCGGTGAGGCGGACGGCCTTGCCGACACGCTTGCGGAGGTAGAAGAGCTTGGCGCGACGGGATTCGCCGCTGCGGCGGACGGTGACGGAGGCGACGAAGGGAGAGTGAACCGGGTAGATGCGCTCAACGCCCTCGTTGTTGACGATGCGGCGGACGATGAAGGTTTCGTTGATGCCGCGGCCTTTGCGGGTGATGACGGTGCCGGAGAAGACCTGGATGCGCTCCTTGTCGCCTTCGATGATGCGCGTGGCCACATCCACCGTGTCGCCGACCTGGAACTGGGGCACATCCTTCTTCAGAAAGGCTTTTTCAACTGCTTCGACAAATCGGTTGGCCATGGCTGTCTCCAGGTCTTTCTCAGGTATTTTTTCGGTTGCTTTCGTTCTTCTCTTCGCCGCGGGCCTGCCACAGGTCGGGGCGGCGCTCTTTCGTTCTCAATTTTCTCTGCTCGAGGCGCCACTGGGCGATTGCCTTGTGGTTTCCGCCCAGCAGCACATCCGGCACACCCATTCCGCGAAATTCGCGGGGACGGGTGTATTGCGGATGCTCGATGAGGCCATCCGCGAAACTCTCGTCGGCCGCGCCATCTTCAGCGCCCAAAGCGCCGGGGAGGAGGCGGACGACGGCGTCGATCACGACCATGGCGGCCAGTTCGCCGCCGGACAGCACGTAGTCGCCGATGCTTACCTCTATCGGCACAAGGCCCGTGCTAATTCTCTCATCAAAGCCTTCATAATGGCCGGCGATCAGGAGCAGGCGATTTTGATTTGCAAATTCGCCTGCCAATTGCTGATCGAAGCGCCGGCCCTGTGGCGTCAACAGGATCCGCGTGGCCGGCCGCTGGTCGAGCTTTTCGACATGCTCGACGGCATCGAAGACGACGGGGCACATCATGACCATGCCCGGGCCGCCGCCAAATGGCTTGTCGTCCACCGACCTGTGGGCATCGGTGGCGAAATCGCGGATGTTGGTCAAGTGGTACTCGACCAGTCCTTTTTCCGCCGCCCGCTTGGGGATGCTGGTTCCCAGGATGGGTGGGAACATTTCGGGGAAAAGGGTCAGGATATCAATTCGCAGCGGCATTCTTCACGATTTGACATCCTGCCAACGCCATCGTCCGGCACAGCCGGACCTACAAAATTTGACATCTTCGACGGCAATCTCCGGCACAGCCGGACCTGTGATTACCATTTCAAATTCACAAAAAGCAAACGGACAGCCGACAATATCGGCTGTCCGTGATAAACGTTCGTTACTTCGGGGCCTCGACGGGTTTTTCTTCCTTCTTTTTGACTACGACCGGGGGCGGCTTGGGTTTACCGGGCTTGGGGAGTTTCAGGTGCTTGTGTTCGAGGCCGTTCTTTTTGAGCAGGGAGGATACAGTTCCGGAGGGGATAGCGCCGTGGTCGAGCCACCAGCGGCAGCGCTCGAGGTTGACTACGAATTGCTTGGCGGCGTCTTTGTTGCGGGGGTCGTAGTAGCCGAGCTCCTCAATGGCGCGGCCATCGCGCGGGGAGCGGGAGTCCATCGCGTTGAGTCGGAAGAACGCGGCGTTGGATCGTCCCATGCGTTTGAATCGTAGCTTCACGGACATTTCGAGATTCTCCAAGTCTTCACGGGGAAGGGATTTTTATCCGGTTCGGGCGAAATTTCAAGAACGGAGCAGTATAGCCGGATGCGGGGGAAAAACAAGCAATGCCGGGTCATCGGCTCTGCCTTGACATACCCTGTGGCGGACTTAGGATTGGGTGTTCCTCTTAAATGGGGCATTCGTCGAGAGGCTCGGCTGAGTTGGCCGGGAAGGTAGACGAGCCGTGCCGGATCGCGGTTTGAATCGGCGCGGGCCCCCGGGGACGTACCGCGATTGGTCACACCCCATCGCAGCCCTGCGGCTCGCCCAGGCGAGCCCAACATCTTGCTGAATTTTCCTTGGCCCGTGGTGTAACGGTAGCACAGATGGTTTTGGTCCATCTAGTCAAGGTTCGAATCCTTGCGGGCCAGGTGCTTCCTTCCGGCGGGATGAAAAAACTATGTCGTTGACGGCGGTCATCCTCGCAGCGGGACGAAGCACGCGGATGAAATCGCGGCGGCCCAAGCCGCTGCATGAAATCTGTGGCCGGCCGATGCTGGAATACATCCTGCGGGCCTGCTGGGGAGCGGGATGCGGCAAGGTGATCGTGGTGGTGGGATATGGCAAGGAAGAGGTGATGGCGCAGTTTGCGGGGGACAATCGGATTCAATGGGTCGAGCAGGCGGAACAGTTGGGGACGGGACATGCGGTGCGGTGTGCGGAGGCGGAGCTGAAGAAGGTGCATGGGGAGGTGTTTATTCTGGCCGGCGATGTGCCGCTGATTCGGGGGCAGGTTTTGAAGACGCTGTTGAAGGCGCATCGGGAAGAGAAGGTTGTGGCCAGCATGGCGACGGCGATGCTGGATGACCCGACCGGATATGGCCGGATTGTCAGGGATGAGAATGGGGAGTTTGTGCGGATCGTGGAGCAGGTGGATTGTTCGGCGGAGCAGAGAGAGATCAAAGAGGTGTTTCCGAGTTACTACTGCGTGCGGGCCGAGGAATTGATCTGGGCGCTGGGACAGTTGAAGAATGACAATAAGAAGGGCGAGTTTTATTTGACGGATATTTACGAGCACATTCGCAAAAGCGGCAAGCGCG
>JBGPEF010000507.1:0-4280 GCA_041482675.1 Tepidisphaeraceae bacterium
AACGACACCTTCGCACAGCAGCCCCGTCTCCTTAAAAGCGGCCTGATATTCCTCCTGCTTTCCGCTGGGAGCGTTGATCTCCAGGCCGTCAAACCCGGCCTCTTTAAGGATCTTGAATTGATCCAAAATCGTCGCGCCTTTGACCCCCCCGTAAAAACCCTTCTTCCAATTTCGCTTCGCCCGCGGCGCCGCGCGCTCGGCCGCCGCCGGTTCGTCGGCGCGTAATGAATTCGAAGCTCCGCCCGCTGTGGCCGCCAGTGCGCCAATCGCCAATGCAGAGCGCCCAAGAAAATCGCGACGCGATGGATCATGAATTGTGCTGCGGTGGTTCATAGTGGCCCTTCTGAGAGTTGATTCTTCTCCCTACATCCTACTGGCGAGTATGGAGGGCGTTCAATCGCCGCCGGCCCGGAAATACTCAATTGCATTGTTCGACTGCCGACGGTGGGATATAAATCGTGGCTTGCGAGCCCCGGGCAATCAGGGGAAACGAAGGAATAGTTCATGTCATCCATGCAGTCTCCACCCCTTCCGTCCCATCAGTCTCGGCCGATCTCCCCAGTCGCCGTGAACAGCGTCATTTCCTCATTGGTGACGGCCGCCGGCGTGGTCCTGGTGATCATTTCCGGCGGATTTGTGATGCTGGCATCCTACATCTTTCGCAACGCGCTGATGATCGTCCCCTGGCGGCACGAGATCAGCGACCAGCTCGGCTTTTACATGGCCCTGGCCATCATCCCCAGCTTCTGCGCCATCATCACCTTCATTTTCGGCCTGCGCATCGTCTCCAAAGGCCTGGCCCGCCTCATGCAGCAGGGAACCTGGCCCACATCCACTGCGTCCAAGCCGGTAATCTAAAGGAGCCCCCTTGGCAGATTCACAACCCAAATTGGGAACCGTGGCCTGGGTGGACCTGACCGTCGCCGACGCGCCAAAGGTCCGCGATTTCTACAAAGCGGTGATCGGCTGGGATCCCTCCCCCGTAAAAATGGGCGACTACGACGACTACAACATGGTCTCCCCGGAAACCGAAAAACCCGCCGCCGGAATCTGCCACGCCCGCGGCGAAAACACAAAAATCCCGCCGCAGTGGATGGTCTATGTGACGGTAAAAGATCTGGAAGCCAGCATCAAAACTTGCGAAAAATCCGGCGGCAGCGTCGTGACCAGGCTGGGGAAGACGATGTGTATCATCCGTGACCCGGCGGGGGCGGTGATGGGGATTATGCAGAGTCCATAGAGTCAACGTCGCTTTGAGTGCGGCGGCAGCGCGCTGCTATGAAACTGGCAACCATCGAGCAGTTCGAGCGTGCGCTGTGCCCGCTGATGAGCGGATTCCCTGGCCGTTGGTGTGTCGCGGGCGGCTGGGCACTCGATGCATTTCTGGGGCGCGTAACGCGGCCGCACGATGACGTTGAATTGGCGATCTTCCGAGAAGACCAGACGCTTCTTCATCGCCACTTCCCGCGCTTGGTCTTCCAAAAGGTGGTGCAGGGTCAATTGATGGACTGGCCACCAGACGAACAGTTAAGTCTCCCCATCCACGAGATACATGCACGCAGCGTCGAAGAACCGAGTTTCTCGCTGGAATTTCTGCTCAACGAGCGCATCGATGACGATTGGGTCTTCCGACGCGATCATCGCATCAGGCTGCCCCTGGATCGAGCGATCATCCTCACCAAAACAGGATTGCCGATCCTCTGTCCCGCCATCGTGCTGCTCTTCAAAGCGAAGAATCCCCAGCCAAAAGATGAAGCGGATTTTCGATCTGTCCACCGCGAGATAAGCCTGATGGATCGGCAGTGGCTTTGCAGTGCGATGCAGGCCAATCATCCCGGTCACCCCTGGCTGACTCAACTCCGCCCTACTCCTCCCCCCTCCCCCGCGGCCTCGCATCCCCCGGAATAATCCCCATCGACCACTGCACCATCTCCAGCCACATCTTCTGAATATCCGGCCGATCCCACACCTCCTGCACATGCCCCAGCCCATTATAAAGCACCCGCCCCTTGCCATAATCCCGGGCCCACACCACCGCAAAATCCCTGTCCTTGCGATGCACTTCCTTCTTCCCCAGATCGATCTTCCCCGCATCCAGCCGCATCAACACGCGCACGTCATCGCGCGAAAAATTCCTGATCTGATAAATCTCATCCTTCATCGTGAACGCCGCCTGCAAATGCCGCATCCCCGGAAACTCCGCATCCTCCACCACCAGCGGCGCATCAAACGTCCCCCACGGATGCCCATCAAAATAACCGCCGATCATCTTCCCATATTCCGGCCACGCCGTGAACGTGATCGTCGCGCTGTGAATCCCGATGAACCCCTTCCCATCATCCCTCACAAACGACAGCAGGTCCGCCTTCTGCGACTCATCCATGTCCAGTTCGCCATCGGTAAAAAAAGCCACCGCATCATACGCATCCAGATTCCTCGTCCCCCACTTCAGCGACTTCTTGGTGATCGATGTGCAATCGGTTTTGAAAACCGTATTCCACTTCCCCGAGCCATGCCCGATGTTGTAAAGCGTCGCCATGGCGCTGGAAATCGAATCATGCTGATACCCCTTGCTCTGGCCGACGATCAGCAGATTCCTTTTTTTCTCTTCCGCCCGCGCCGCCGCCGCGAAAGCCAGCAGCAAAACCAGGAAATATCTCACACCGCCTCCTCTTTGCCGTGGCACGGGCATCTTGCCCGTGTCTTTCCTCACCTGTGCTCATTTGTGCCCATCCCTGCCTCCTCACGCCTTCGCCGCTCGAAAAATATCCCGCAAGAACTCCGCCGCCAACTGCGCATTATGATGCGCATACTCAATCCCCACCGTCTTCCCCCCCTCCACCGGCAACTGATGGCACAGCTCATACCCAAAATATCCCTTGTACCCCACCTCGCGCATCGCCAAAACAAAATCGCGGTAATACTCATTCGTATCAACCCCCACCACCCCATCATTCCGCTCAAAGCCGCGAATCGATCCATCCCCCCTCCTCTCAAACTCCCCGCCAAAATGCGACAGCACCTGCATCGATCCCACCGCCTGCGCTGCCTCACGAATCGTCGCCACACTCTTGTCCTTCATCAGCGGCACATCCAGACACGCCTTCAGATGCGGGGAATTAACCTCCTTAACCATCCTCAGCAGATCATGATAATTCTCAATCAGCGGCCGGTGATTCTGTAGCGCCAGCGTCACTCCCGCCTCCCCCGCATATCGCGCACACTCCACCAGCGCCTCCCGGCACCATCCCCAGATCTCCGTTCCCGAAAATTTCTCATGCACAATCGGCCAAAGCCCCTCGGCAATGTCATACGTCGCCAACTGCGGATGCCGGGTGATCCCCCACCAGGCCAGAAACACCCGCAGCACCGGCGCACCCATGTCCGCCGTCATCCGAATCAATTCCCGCAGGTAACAAATCTGCGCCTCCCGCACCTCCGGCACCGGATTGCTGAAATCATTGTTGGCCGCCACCGCGAATATCTCGATCCCTTCTCCCTCCGCCGCCGACCGCAATTCCCGGCACCGCCCCCGCGGCCAATCCAGCGGATTCCCGTGCGGCCGCTTCCCATCAATCTCAATCCCGTCATACCCATACTTCTTCGCGACGCCGATCATCTCCTCCAGCGCCAGCGCCTGCCCGCGATACCACAGGCCGAGATAAGTAATGCTGTAAAGTCCAACTTTCATACGCCCTGTCCCTTTCATTTAAGCCGATCCGCGCTCCACAAAATCGCATTATGCACCACAGCCCGAAACGATGGATGATCAAACGACCCGTGCCCGTGGCCAAGCTGAATGTACACCACTTTCGACTTGGCATAAGGGCTGACCCACGCGATCGTCGCATCACTGTTCGGATTGTCCGTGGTCAAAATCGGCGTCACCTGCGGCGAAATCCACATCCGCTTATAAGTCTCATCCGTCAGTTGAAACGGCCCGATTCCGGCCGTGATCGGATGATTCTGCGGCGTGATCGACATCTGCTCCCCCATCTTCACGGTTGACGCCGGCCTTTTCCCATCGGGCGCGAGCCGATAGCTCCCCCCCACCACTTCCTGATACCACCACGGCCACCCCTGGTAATCCAGTAGCGCATGATGCAGCACCACGACGCCCTTGCCCCCCTCGACGAAGTCGCGCAGGTTCTTCTTCCCGGTTTCATCCAGATCGCGCGAAAAATCGTACATGATCACCACGTCATATTTTTCCCGCACATCCTTGGCAAACGCGATCGCGCTCGACGAAACCGTAATCCCAACCGCATCCTTATACCCCT
>JBGPEF010000508.1:0-4276 GCA_041482675.1 Tepidisphaeraceae bacterium
CC
This sequence comes from Tepidisphaeraceae bacterium, assembly GCA_041482675.1. GTDB lineage: Bacteria > Planctomycetota > Phycisphaerae > Tepidisphaerales > Tepidisphaeraceae > JBGPEF01. Next base: position 3 of record JBGPEF010000508.1, read on the forward strand.
AACCGTTCCCCCAACCGCCAGCGATGCATATCCATTGGCCAGCGGCCCAAACCCGCCCGTCGTAACATCCCACCGCAGATCCATATTAAACTTGAGCGAGCTCGCCCCCGGATACGCCCCATCCGGATCATCCTGCGTCACACCCGTCCCCGGCGCAAGCACAAAACTCGCCGTCGTCGAATTCGTCACCTGCCCCAGCGACCCCGCCGCAATCGTCGACGAGTTGCCGGAGGTGAACGTGTGATTGTTCATCTGGTAATTGTTGACCGGGAATATCAGCGTCGATGGCGGGACCGTGCTCGGATTCTTCACGAACGGAATGTCGTTGGGATTGGTGATGTCCGCGTCATGCGTGATCTTCAGCGTGCTGACCGTTGGATCAAACGCCACCCCCGCCCAGACATTCGCCGCCCCCATCAACGCGGCCGCCTGTACAACAACCAGCGCGCCCACTCGGCGGGTGGCGCGGACATTCTTGGTGGGGCGGACATTCTTGTCCGCCATCAACACGCATTTCATCTGTCCTCCTGCCCCATTCAGCCAGTAGCGCGGCCATTCCTGTCCGCATTCGCTCGCGCACTGACGCAGACATTCCTGTCCGCCGTCTTCTGCGCGGCACCCTCCGGCCGAATGATGGAAATGTTCCAAAAACCGCCGCAGTCTTAGCCCTTCGCGACGGCCTATAACCCATGCTTCTAAAGCCAACTGCCTTCCAAGTCAAGAACAATGGCTCCCAAACCCTCCCATCCACGCCAATCGCATGTGGCCGCCATCCCGGTGGGTCGGGCACTCTTGCCCGACATCCTGGTGGGGCGGACATTCCTGTCCGCCATCTTTCGTAGGGGCGGCTTCAGCCGCCGTGCTCTTCGCATCGACAGCTGACAAACATTTCTTCCCCTCCAACTCTCTCTCCGCAACACCCCTCTCCCCTCCCCAGATCCATGTTGTTCCCCCCCTCACATTCTGTTAGATTCCCCCTTCGTCCACATCACCTGTTGCCGCCCGATCCATGGGCCCAGAAACGGGTTGCCGAATGAATCGCTCTACCAGACGTTTCGCCTTCACGCTCGTCGAGCTGCTGGTCGTCATCGGCATCATCGCCCTCCTCATCGCCATCCTCCTGCCAGCCTTGAATAAGGCCAAACAGCAAGCCCTCCGCGTGGCCTGTGCCTCCAACCTCCGGGCCCAGGGCCAGGCCATGACCATGTACATCGCCGAAACCGGCTATTACCCCGGCCACGCCGCCTTGCGATCGGGTGGTGGTGGCAGCCCATTCGCCGTCTGGCCAACCCGCCTTCGGAAAATGACCAAGGGCAGCCGTGACGTCTTCTGGTGCCCGGCCAACGAGCAGGGCTTCCGGTGGCAACACGTGATCGGCCCACCCGGCGGCCAGTACGCCAGCGCCGCCGAAACCGGCTACGGATACGAAATCGGCGAGCTGCTCCTCGATGTTTTCATCGTCCCCTTCAGCTATGGCTACAACGATTGGGGAGCCAACAACCCCCAGCCCGCTTCCGTCCCCAACACCCAGCGCGGCCTGGGCGGCGACTTGTGGAACCCCAGTTCCCGCGAGATGAAGGCCTCGCGCGTCCACAAAGCATCCGAGATGATCGCCATCTCCGACAACATCTCCGACGGCAGTTGGGACTACAACATCGACCCCCAGAACCCCCGTGAATATCCCGGCAAGCTTCACAACAACGGCGCCAACGTCCTCTTCTGCGATGGCCACGTCCTCTGGTACAGCCAGCGCGAGCTGTGCAAGGTGGATGGAACTGTCCAGGGCCAGCAGATGGCCCGCCTCTGGAACCGCGACAACAACCCATGACCCAGCGCCAGAAGCAGATCTCCACCGCCGCCATCACCCTCACCGTCATCATCACCGGCATCAGCTTCTGGTTCTGGCGTCCGGCCAACAACGTCAACGCCCCCCGCGGCACCTGGTGGATCTGCAAAAACCCCACCTGCAAAAACGAATTCTCCCTCACCATGGCCCAGTTCAGCGAGCACCACGAAAAGCATTACGGCCAGCCCGTCACCTGCCCCAAGTGCCACACCGAAGCCATCAAAGCCGACAAATGCCCCTCCTGCGGCAAGGTCTTCGTCATGCAGCGCAACACCAACAAATGCCCCGCCTGCGGAAAACCCACCGACCCCGACAACCCCTAATCCTCCCCCCATTCCTAAATCCTCCCCCGTCGGGTGCTATAGCCACACCTACTCGGTTGCCCATGTCCTGTGCCACCGGCGATGTCTCGTGCCACTGGCAGCTTGCTGCCAGTGCTCCTTCGATTGCCCCCAACTGGGTGGTATCGGCAGGCGTACTCGCATGCCCGTGCTCGGGTAGTGGGTCAGTTTGAACCGTAGCAATTCGGGAACATCCGAGACATCCGGTCCGGTCTGTGGCAAGGTCGGGGCATGCCCAAACGTTTAAGCAGACCACGGGACATTAACCAGCTTGCCAAGTTCATCGTCGATCAATCTACCGGGAATGCCCCTCCAGCGCCACCAGAATCGGCCAAGAACCCGGTGGCGGTGGCGCTGGGGAAATTGGGGGGGCCAAAGGGTGGGAGAGCGAGGGCAAAGGCTCGGTCGGCCAAGCGACGCAAGGCAATCGCCAGAAATGCAGCAAAAAAGCGTCGGACCACAGGGCATAACCTGTTGCTAACTGCCTGCAATTTTGCGGCTTATCGCAGCCATCGCGAGAAAGGAGGAATTGCCGTTTGACCCGAATTAACTTATAAGTTAAGATCATGCATGACGTGTCCGAACTATTCTGGGATATCTCTTGCCAAACGAAGATTTGGATATCGGCGGCTGCACGCAAAGGGATAGCGGATTATCACCAGAAGAAACGGGTAATGATGCTCTTGGAAAGGTTTGCAACCCGTGGTTTTCAGAATTTTGAGGGACCGAAACGGCCTATCGCCCCTGAGTGGGACGGCGTGTACAGATTCAATCCTGGAACCCTATTCCGGATTACCGGATTTTATGAAGGCGGCTCGCGGACCAGTTTTATCGCAATAGATGCCATGCTCAAAAGGCAAACGAAGCTGTCCTCGGCAGAACGGCGAAGAATCGATGAGGTGGCGCGAGTTCGTAAAGAAAACGACTGGAGGAAAGTCTATGACCACTACCCAAGACCTGCGCAATATCCTTAATGACGCGCGCAATTCGGGCGAGGGTCGGGGATTTGAATTGCGGATGGATTTGGCTGAGATCATCATCCAAAATCTGGACCATAAGGGATGGACGCAAAAACAGCTGGCCGATGCGGCTGGGATGAAGGAGCCAATGATTACTAGGCTCGTTCACTCCGCCGCAAATTGCACATTTGATGTTGCCGGTCGCGTTCTCTTTGCGCTCGGCGTTTCCGCAAAACTGGTCGGGACCGTGGCAACCGAGATGGATACTTTCGTTAACCACGCCCTCCCGATTGCCGCCGCGAATATGAAAGGTACACATGGCAGCGAAGAAACCACGTACAAACTCATCCAAATCTCAGAAGAAAGCAGCAGCAGCGTCATTGCCTCCAGCGCAGGCACAGTCGCAGCAGATCACCCTTTCCTCAGCAAACCTGCCTAGGGTAGATAATCATTCCATTCCAACTCTTTGGGTGGATTCGATGAATCTGCTAGCTCGAAATGACGGTGTTGGCCTGCTGCGCTTCTACACAATGACGCCCGAGGCGATGATAGAGGTATGCCGTATCGCAACATCTGTATCGCATTTAAGGAAGATTGGCGAGGCTATCAGTACCAAAGTCTCAGATGAAGCATTGAAGGAATTGAACGCTGCTTCGAAGCCTGAAAACGGTGACGCCAAATAGCGGATAGCCGATAGGTTATGGCGGTCCGCCCCGGTCCTAAAAGTGAACGCAGAAAAGGCGTCACCCCTCACCCCACCAGAGGCAACTGGATAAAATCCGCGGTGTCCTCCGGACGGGAGAACAATCCGGTTAAAACCGCCCTCAGGTCCTCGCTCTTTTCCTCATCCGTATCCATTCATGCCCCATCCGCGGCCAATTATCCGAATTCCCGATCCCCCAAAAAACTCGAATTTTTACCGAACAACCTCATCCCAAAAACGTACTGGGGTAGGTCGGGCACTCCTGCCCGACATCCTTAAAGAAAGGGGGTCCCAATGTCCTGCTCTTCACCACCCATCCGTACCCGCGCCCCCTCCGCGCTCCCCCACGCCCATACCCCCACACCCCCATACCCCCATACCCCCATACCCCCATACCCCCATACCCCCATACCCCCATACCCCCA
>JBGPEF010000509.1:0-4259 GCA_041482675.1 Tepidisphaeraceae bacterium
CCCCGAGGCCAGCTTCAGCTTCTCTTCCGTCAACGTCCCCACCACCACATCATCCCCCAGCTCGCCGCTCTCCACCACGATCTCCCCAAACGGATCCAGAATCATCGCCAACCCCGGCTTGATCGTGTCATGATCCCGCCCAATCGCATTCGAAAAAACCGCATAAACCCCATTCTCCCACGCCCGCGCTGGCAGCCACTTCATCAACCATCCCCGACCTTTAGGCCCCGAAAATTCCATCCTCAACCTTGCCGGATCACGCTCCCGATTCTCCCACAATTTCACATCCACCGTCCCCCTCCCCGGCCCAGGCGATGGCAAACACCCGGTCACGTGCGGCATGAAAATCACCTGCGCCCCCATCATCGTCGTGATCCGCACATTCTCCGGGAGGTTGTTGTCGTAGCAAATCAAAAACCCCACCCTCCACCCCAGCAATTCAATCACGTTATATCCCCGCCCCGGCGAGAGCGACGGATTGATGAACGGATGCAGCTTGTGAAACTTGGTGATAAATCCTTCCGGCCCCACCGTCACATACGACTTGTACAACTTCCCATCCCCCTCCCGCTCAATCAGCCCCGCCATCACGGTCACCTTCAGTTCCCGCGCAACCCTGATCAGCTCCTGCGTCGAAGGCCCCTCCGGCACCGCCTCCGCGATCTCCCCCAACTGCGTCGGTGTCAGCGTCTGCAAAAATGTGTAGCCGGTGATCGAGCACTCATGAAAACTGACAATCTGCGCCCCCTGATCGACGGCCTTCCGAGACAGCTCCGCAATGCGGGACAAATTGAATGCCTTGTCACGATCGCGCGCTTCAAATTGTGCGGCGGCGACGCGCAGATCATTCATGTGGGTCATCCTTCGAGAGCTGCCAGTTCTCATCAAAGAATCCCGCCGCCACAACCCTCCCTGGAGCCTTCCCGTTCGGTGGCGTATTCAGATCAATCACCGCCCAATCAGGGAGCTTCGGTGTCTGCTGCGAGTTCGTGCGGTTGTGATCCTCCCGAAACGTGTGCCCCGAATTCAGCACAATATAGTGCTTGGGATTCAGCGGATTCGGATAAATCAAAAGGAGGGAATGATGCGAAGCATCAAACGTCTTAGCCCCAACCACAATCTCCTTCTCCGTCCAGTTAATCGGGAGTTTCTCGACGATCCGAGCAATCATCTTGTTGCTCGCCGGATCGCCCCAGAGCACCAGGTTCGCCGCCGCGATATCCGCCTCCGTGACATCGCTATCTCTCTTGGTCTGCGCCTCCCCCCGGAACAATCCCCGCCACTGCTCCTTCGCACGAATCAGCTCCGCCATCGCCCATTTCTCTCCGCCGGGATTCATCCCCTTCCCCGTCGGCGCGACATAGATGAACCGATCCATGAACGCATCATCAATCGGCCCCTGCAACCCCGGCCGCTTGTGCAGCCTTCCATCGTCGCCCGCTTTCACGACCTGCCACGCACCGTCTCGCCGCCCAAGTTCGATCCGACCCTCGGCAGCCGAAACCTTCTGGCCATCGATATTGACCTGCACACGCAAACCATTGCCCGGCATCTTCAGTGTCAACGCCGAGATATTCTCCGTCTTCACCTCAATACTCGTCGCATCGACCAATCTCGCATCAACCCGCGCCCGTCTCCAATGCTGCTCCAGTCCCTCCAGCGACACCCAAAAGCACTTGTTGTATCTCAACGTCCACGTCGTGAAATGAACCTCCGGCCGCAGCGGATCCCTTCCGACATGCGCGTGCTCCCCCAGCCTCCGATCCAGCTCCCCCTTCGCCTTCTCCTCATATTTGTGTGCCACCCCCGGCCCCACAATCCGCTCCATCTTCAACCCCTCCTCCTTCATCGCCTCATCCATCACATCCGACGACTGCCTCTGCTTATCCAGCTCCCCGTGATAGGCAATCAACGGCAGATTGGCCAGATTCCCCGCGTAATCCGTCGCATCATAAAGATGCCACAGCCTCTGCTCCCACCACGGCGGCGCATTCGGCCCATTCACATCGATATTCTGATACCTCCTCGTCTCCGCAAACCCCGCCCCCGGCGAAGCGGCCACCCATTGATCCGGATAATGCGCCGCCAGATGCCACACCGCCGCTCCCCCCATCGAAAATCCCGTGAGCACTGTCCGATTCTCATCGATCGGATACTGTTTCTGCATCGACTGGAGAATCTCAAACAGATCCACCTCTCCCGCGAATTTGTTAGCCACGCAATATCGCCCATACGGATGAACCACAAAATGATCCTCGGCCGCGGCCGGCGGTTTGCCGCTGATGAAATTCAAATCCGTCAGCTTCTCATCCCGCCCATGGCAAAAAATATCCACCCGAAACTTCAGCGCCGCAGCCGGGTGATAATTCTTGGGAACGGCCAGCATGTACGGCTGAACCGACCCATCAATCTTCGACACATACCCTCGCACACCGCCCTCGCTCACCCACGGCGTCTTCCCGTCGCGCAGCAGCGCCGCCCGCTTCATCCCCGTCTCCAGCGCCCTGCGTGCCTTCGCCGCATCGCAAATCTCCCCATACTCCAGCGGAAATCGCACCGCTTTATGGAAAATCTCCACATCCGCCAGCAACCCCAGCAGATTCGGCCGATCTTTCAGATCCTTTCGCAACCCCTCAATCTGCCTCCCCAATTCCCCCAGACCCGCCTCAAGCTGCTTGCGATCCTCCCCCGACGGCTGCGGCATGGTGGGGGGGAGCGACTGCCCAAAAACCGCCGTCGCCAGAACCAAAACCAGCATCGAGAGTCGAAGGATCACGCACTTGTTCTATCGCCGACACCGGCCGCTGTTAAGCTCGGTGGGACGGACATTCCTGTCCGCCATGCATCTGTTGTAAAGAAGTAGAACTGTCACCCTCTTAGCTCAGATAGAACTGTCACCCTGCTTTCCTCTTCTTCTCCGCGTGTAAGTCTCGCGTAGGCGCAGCCGGAGCGAGACTTACACGCGGAACGGCCCGCTGCAGCGGGCCGCGATTCCAGGGATGATCCGCCGCTGGTTTCCAACGCCGGTTGTTCACCGTCTGCTGCTTCTTTTTCGGCGGGGTCGCCACCGGCCTGGCGGGCAGTTCCCCCACCGTCAGCCGCCGGCCCTCATGCTCCACCTTCAGCCGTCCATCACCCAGTTGCTTGACCAGCACCCCCCGGCCCGCCAGATCCAGCGATGCATGCTCCGCCGCGATCTGAAGCCAACGGTTCCGCCATCGCACGCACCAGTCCTGGCCCACCACCCGCCTTTCCTGCACGCACAGCACCTCCTCCAATACCAACTCCGCCTCCGGCCTGCGGTGCAGGTCCTGCGACTTGCCTGGGGCAATCGCGTATCGCCGGTTCACCTCCGCCAGAAAGGATCCCTCCAGTAACGCATTCGCCTGCCTGATATCGTTGATGTTCCGCAGACGCATCTCCTTGACCAGCCGGTCCTGGAACAGAGCGTGCCGCCGCTCCACCCGACCCTTGGCCTGCGGGCTGTGGGCGCAGATCAACTCCACGCCCAGCTGTTTCATCGCCCGCCCGAACTGCGTCGGCTTTTGCGGGTGATCCTCATCCCGATAGATCGAGTGGCGATCCACGTACAGCGACCGCGGCAGGCCGTGACCCTCGATCCAGTGGCCGATCACGTCAAACGCCGATTCGCTCGTCTCGCCCCGATAGAAGCGGGCATAGGTCCTGTTGGTCGCATCGTCGATCATGACCATCAGCACGCACCACTCCCCGCGGCCTTCGAACCAGTCATGATGCGAGCCATCCATCTGCACCATCGAGCCGAAGCACGAGCGACGTTCACGGCGCTTGCGGTGCTTGCCCCGCCGTCGGCGCCGTTCCCACAGCCCACGCTCCTTCAGCAGTGCTCGAAGCGTATTGGGACTCAGCACCAGGTCTTGCTCCGCCAGCTTCTCGCACGCCAGCGTCGGACCGAAGTCCGCGTAACGCTCCTGATGCAGCTTCACCACCCGTTCACGCACCTCCTGGCTCAGCCGGCGGTTGCTCGCCCGTCCTCGAAGCCGGTGTATCAACCCGCCATCTCCCGCCGCAGCGAAACGCTTCCAGACCCGACGGGCCTGCCGCAACGACAGCCCCATCAACTCCGCCGCGGCCACGACCGTCAGCTCAGCGCGCTTCACCCGGCCCAATGCGTCCATACGAATCCGTTCTTTCAGGGACATTCGAAGTTCACTCATCCGGCCGGTGTACCCCGGCCATGGGGGTGACACTTCTATTTGAGCTATGGGGTGACAGTTCTA
>JBGPEF010000510.1:0-4252 GCA_041482675.1 Tepidisphaeraceae bacterium
CAGACTCGGGAGACTGGGCGGATTACACAGGGCGGACGGAGGCGTTGACTCTGACGCTCGACGACACTGCCAACGATGGAGCCAGCGGTGGCTCGGAAGGGGACAACATTCTCGCCTGCGAGAATATCAGAGGTGGTTCCGGCAACGATACGATCACAGGCAACGGCAGCGACAACCAGTTAGACGGAGCGGGCGGCGCGGACCTGCTCGACGGCGACCCGACTGTGATTGGGGGCGCCGGCTGGGACACCCTCTTGGGCGGCAGCGGCAACGATACAATTTGGGGCCGAGGTGGAAACGACAGCATCGACGGCGGAGATGGCAACGACCTGATCGGCGCCGGGAATGACGATGACTGGCTCAGCGGCGGGGCCGGCGATGACACGATGGGGGGCGAGAACGGCAACGACATACTCTATGCCGGAACGGCCGCTGACGGCGCAGATAGCCTTGCTGGCAACGCCGGAACTGATTTTGCGGATTACAGGGGACGGTCAGCAAATCTCACCATCACGCTGGACAATGTGGGGAATGATGGACAGGGATCCGTTAGCGAGAACGACAACGTGAACTCAGATATAGAGATTGTGCAAACCGGGAGCGGGAACGACAGCATCACGGGTTCGAGCGGCAATGAATCCATCTTCAGCGGGAGCGGAAATGACCTGGTGTATGGCGGTGCCGGGAATGACACGCTGGAGGGCGGGACCGGGACCGATTCACTCTACGGCGAAGGCGGCGATGATTGGTTATTCGACAATACCAGTGCAGCTGGGCCGGATGGAGTCTTCGACTATTTGGATGGCGGGGCCGGTACCAATGACCAACATGGGACCGCTGACGCCGGTGACTATTTAGTGAATTTCCCGTGATCGATTGGCAGGAGGGATTGGGTAATAACTTCAGCCCCGGTGAAGGCCGGGGCTTTTTTTTTCGCATTGAGTAATGACAAATCGTGCTGCGTCGCCTCATCTCCACGGCACATCCGCCCGCGCATCCATCGGGTGCTTCTTCGCCATCTCCGCAATAGTCTGCTTATCCCCCTCGTCCAGATCCTTGGGCGCCACGATCTTCGTCATCACAAACTGGTCCCCCTTCTGCCCCCCGCGCTCAATTCCTCTCCCCTTGATCCTCAGCTTCGCATGGCTGCTGGTTCCCGGCGGAATCGTCACCGTCACCGGCCCATCCAGCGTCGGCACCTCCACCTTCGTCCCCAGCGCCGCCTCGTACATGCTGATCGGAACATCCAGATAAATATCCAGATCCTCGCGCCGAAAATACGGGTGCGGCGCAACCTGTGTGACAATGTAAAGGTCCCCCGGCTCTCCATTGGTCTGCTGCCCCTGCCCCTTCATCCTGATCCGCGAGCCATCCTTCACCCCCGGCGGAATGTTGACCTCGATGGTCTGAATTTTCCCATCGTGGTTGAGCTGAAACTCCATCTTCGTGCCCCGCGCCGCCTGCTCAAAAGTCAGCGTGACCGGATGCTCCACATCCGCCCCGCGCTGCGGCGCTGGCCGGGCGCGACCCCGGGCTGCTCCGCGCCCGGCTCCGCCGCCGAAGAACTGCTCAAAAACATCCCCGAAGCCGGAGGGGTCGCGGAAATCAAAATCCTCCACCGACACATTCGGCCCGGCCTGCCACTGGCGATTTCCCCGCCCAGCGCCGCGCTGGGCCCGCCGGAACTGTTCGAACGGATCAGGCCGCCCTCCCTCGCCCGCGCTCCCCACGCCCACTCCCGCGTGGCCGAACTGGTCGTAATTTTGCCGCTTCTGCGGATCGGCCAGGATGTCGTATGCTTCCTGTGCCTCGCGGAACTTTTCCTCCGCCTGCGGATTGTTCTTGTTGCGGTCGGGATGATATTGCCGGACCGCCTTGCGGTGCGCCTTCTTGATCTCATCGGGCGTCGCCGTGCGCGATATGCCCAACACGTCGTACAGATCTCGCTTGGCCATGAAGGCTATGATCTTACCATAAACGCGACCCGCCCCGCCTCACGCGCTGGAGCCGCCATGCCTTATGAACCCGAAGATGCCTGCCCGCTTCCCACCACGCCGCCCAAAGGAGAATCCGACACCATCGAGCGAATGCTCTCCGCCCGCCGCATCGCCATCGTCGGCCTCAGCGACGATCCCGCGCGCACCAGCAACCAGGTCGGCGGCTATCTCCAGGCCGCCGGCTACAAAATCATTCCCATCAACCCCAATTGCAAAACAGCACTGGGCGAGCCCTCTCTCATCTCCCTCTTAGAATTAAAACAGCCTCCCGACCTCGTCCTCGTCTTCCGCCGCAGCGAATACACCCCCCAAATCGCCGAAGAAGCGGCCGCCGTCCGCGCCAAAGGCCTCTGGCTCCAGGTTGGAATCCGCAATCCCCAGGCCCGGCGCACCGCCGAAAATTCCGGCCTGGACTACGTCGAAGACCGTTGCATGATGGTGGAACACATCAGGCGTAAACGCCGCGCATGACTAACGACTATCAACTATCAACCAATAACAACTAACTGGGCTTCAGGAGAAATGAAAACATGATCGGCATCGGCATCATCGGCTCCGGCGGCATCGCCCTGGCCAATCACATCCCCGGCTTCGCCCTCTGCCCCGATACCAAGGTCGTCGCGCTCTGCGACGCCAGCCGCGAAGCCCTCGATCGCGCCTCCAAACAAACCGGCATCACCAACCTCCACACCGACTACCACGACCTGCTCAAGCGCGACGATGTCCACGCCGTCGTCATCGCCACCCCCAATTATCTCCACGCCCCCATCGCGCTGGCCGCCATCGCACTGGGCAAGCACGTCCTCTGCGAGAAACCCATCGCCATGGACTACCCCGAAAGCTTGCAGATGCTCCGCGCTGCCCAGAAGGCCAATGTCCGCCACATGACCGCCTTCACCTACCGCTTCGTCCCTGCCATGCGCTACATGGCCCACCTCGTCCACAGCGGCGCGGTCGGCCAGCCCTATCACTTCCGCGCCAATCGCTTCCAGGACTGGGACAAGCGAAATCTCGGCTGGCGGCAGGTCAAAAAACTCTGCGCCACCGGCGAGATGGGCGACATGCTCTCGCATCGCTTCGATTACGGCCATCTCCTGCTGGGCCCGCTGGCGCGGCTCGTCGGCTACACCCGCCGGTTCATCGACGAGCGCGGCGGCCAGCCCGCTGACGTCGAGGATTGGGTCTCCGTCCTCGCCGATTTCAAATCCGGCCCCACCGGAAATTTCGAGAGCACCAAGCTCGCCACCGGCCGCGGCGAAGGCGGCAAGAGCCAGGACTATTGCGAGATCAACGGCTCCGAAGCATCGCTCGTCTATTACCTCGAACGTCCCCTCGAGCTGCAAATCGGCCGCAAAGGCGGGAGCGGCCTGAAAACAATTCCCGTCCCCGAGCAATTCCTCAAGGTGCCCGACTCACCGCGAGATGCCCACGCCGGCGACCCACTGGTCACCTTCCGCTACGACCAGGATTTCGAATTCCTCCGCGCCATCCGCGAAAAACGCACTTGCTGGCCCAGCTTCCTCGATGGCGCGCGCGTGCAGGCGGTGATCGATTGCGTCCTCACCTCCGAGCGAACCGGTAAATGGATCGATGTCCCCCAGCCGGAGGTTTGAGCGATGCCACACTCTGTCCCCAAAATTGCCGTCGTCACCGGCGCTTCCAGCGGCGTCGGCCAGGCCATCGCCATCAAGCTGGCCCAGCGCGGCTGGAACGTCGCCGCCATCGCCCGCCGCCCCGATGCCTTGCAGGAAACTATCAAGCTGGCCGGCCCGGCCGACAGTCGCATCACCCCCATCGAGTGCGATGTTTCCGATCCCGCCGCCGTCGAAAAAATGGCCGCTTCCGTGCTGGGAAAATTCAAGACCGTTCACGCCCTGGTGAACTCCGCCGGCACCAACACCCCCGACCGCAGCTTCGCCAATCTTTCGCTCAAAACCTGGCGGCAGGTGATCGAAATTAATCAGACCGGCACTTACCTCTGCATCCAGGCCTTCCTCCCCAACATGCGCAAACAGCAATCCGGCACCATCGTCAATATCGTCTCCGACTCGGCGATTCAACCCAGCATGAAAGCCGGCGCGGCCTACGTCGCCTCCAAGTTCGCCATCCGCGGCCTCACCATGTCGCTCAACGCCGAAGAACGAATCAACGGCATCCGCGCTTGCGCAATTTACCCAGGCGACATAGACACACCCCTGCTGGAGCGCAGGCCGACTCCGCCAACGCCCGAAGCGCGCAAGAAGATGCTCACCCCG
>JBGPEF010000511.1:0-4252 GCA_041482675.1 Tepidisphaeraceae bacterium
CACCACCGCCATCACTTTCTCTGCCCCCACCTGCTGCTCCGCCTTTTCCGCCACCACCGCCCCCCCACTGCTCCCCGGCCCAGGCACTACCGAATTCTGTGCAACCGTCATCGTCTTCCCCCCACCCCCATAATTCATGGCCACCACCCCAATCAACACAATCGCCGCCGCCTCCGCCGCCAGCATCGCCTTCACCAGCATCGTGACCGTGTTGTTCATCAATCCCACGATCCCCCGCGCGATCGCCAGGCTCATATACGACGCCGAAGCCTGCCCGCTCGCCGCCGCCGCCACGCTCGACGCCATCCCCACCGGCGCTGCTTCCACCGCCTTCGCATAAAGCAGCCCACTCAGCACCGTCGCCGCCACCACCGCCCCCTTCCGCGCAAACAATCCCCGCAATTTATCGATCGCCCGCGAAACTCGCTTCTTCGCCCCCTCCTTGCTCAGCCCCAGAATCGGCCCCATCTCGCTGAAGCTCAACCCCTCAAAAAAGTGCAACACCACCGCCTGCCGATCCTTCTCGCACAGATACGCCAGCGCATCATCCATATTCGGCGCAACCACATCCCACAACTGCGCCTCCTCCCCACTTAACTTCACCGTCAAATTCTCCGTTGCCCTCTGCGCTGCCAGTTCCTGCCGCCGCTGATGCCGCCCCTCCCGCTTCCGCGCATCCGCCACCGCAAACCGAGTAGTCTTAAACAACCACCCCGAGAGCCGCACCTTCGGCGAAATCGCTTTCGCCCGCCGCGCCAATGTCAAAAACACCGCCTGCGCCGCATCCTCGGCCAAATGCCGATCCTTCAACCCCCGGCAACAAGCCGAATAAACCCACCCCATATGCCGCGAAACCAGCTTGGAAAACGCCCCCTCATCACCCCCCTCGGCATAAAGCCGAAGCAGGCGCATATCATCCTCGGCCCCCGCCGAGTCACCCACAACCTTTAAGTCAAGCTGCTGCAAGACGATATATTCCCTCAAAGCCAACACCGTGCTCTGCCCAATCCAGGCGCATCCTCTCCACACCATCTCATGGCCGCCCGACCCCCTACAAGGTACACCACTTTTCCCCCTCCGGGCAAGCGGCAATTGGTCTCTTCGCCCCACCGATTAAGCCATCTCGCTTTCCGCCTCTCCATGGTAATTCGGGAGAGGGTCGGGGTGAGGGTTTGGCTTGCAGCTTTCAGTGCCGCTATTTGAAGCTCTGCTGCGCGACGGCTATTCCGGGTGGCTGATCGATGGGCTTAAAGTAATAGACTTGAGCACCGTCCCCAATTAACACCATGGACAACGGTCCAAGTATTCTTTCAAGGTGGGTGCGCGCCGCTGCCAATACATCATCATAGGTGAGGATGCGCAGCTTGCTGTGCTGGTTCTGTAAGGTCGTGACCTTCCGCCGATCATCTTCGGATAGTGAATCTGCTCGACCAATGACGATTAAAGTTCGGGGGCTGGTTGAGATTCCCACCAATCCGAGTTGCTCTTCAACAATTTTCCGGTTGTCTTCAATGTATTGAACCCAATCAGCGATCTGGTTCATTGCATGAGTAAGTTCCGCCCGTTGTTGCCCGTCCTGCCGGAATAATGGACGAACGGGCGCTTCGAGCTCGACAAGCGTGTAATCATTGTGAGCCTCACGAAAAACAAAATCGCTGAACCGATCGCCGAATGGCAATTTTGACCAGATTTGTTGGTGTGATGGGGAAATCAGCGCAGGATGTCGTCGAAGAAACTGGTGTAGAGGCTCCTCTGCGCCATTCAGCAAACCCTCAAATTCCGAGAGCAATGCTGCGTACCGCCTTCGAGTTTCACCCCGACCATCCAGCGCGTTGAGAAGCGTTTTCTGCAAGTTGCGCTGTGCAGCATGCGCGAGAATATCCATTTCGGCCCAAAGTGGGGCATTTTGCTCATTCCACGATTCATCGCTGAGTAGCGGATAGATCTCGATCGCCTGCCATCCCATGGGTAGTTGCATTTTCCCGGTTGCTAAGAATTGCTGCACGTCGGGACCATCAATCTGAGCTGGCTCGCCAGCGGGCACCACCGCCCCTTCAAGTTGGATATCAAGCTCGTTGGTGATTGAAAATAGCGGGAGTGGGCGGCCTGGGGGTTTGGACCCGTCATACTTTTCGGGATCATGATTTAGCAAGATCACTCCGCCGAAAGTCTCGCCATGTTTGACAACGCCACTTGGATCATGAAGAAACCAGCCGAACCTAAAGCCGTCCTTCTCTGGGTCAAGCTCATCGGCCTTGACCCCAAAGTGAATAACACGATCTGAAAAAACGGGAACGATCTCGGACAACGGCTTATGCATCACCGCTGCGCGGGCGAAGGGTTTTCCATTAGGGGGCAAATCGTATCTGACAAATACCCCATCGGTACATCGGAGCACAGTGATGTTGCACTTCTCTCTAAGGTGCCGCGGGACAACTTCAGCATAATTGGAGTATTTGCCCTGCAAAAGATCGCGTGCTGCCCGAGAATGCGCCGCAAGTGCGGCTAGCATGCAACTTGACGGATTCTCGGTGGAAGCGGGAGATTCGTCAGGCTTCGATCCCTCAAGAAAAACTAGAGGCTTCCCCTGTTCAACTGCGATTGTGCCCGTCTTCATTCAATGTACCTCCAGGTGAAATAAAGGTGACGCGGGTGAAATAAAGGTGGGGTGAAATAACGGTGACGCGAACAGTGACGCGAACCTTTATTTTAGTTTTTTCCTAAAAGAACATCTTCAAAACTTCGCTGACCTTCGCATACTTTGCTGCCAATCCGATCAGCGTAGCGCCCTTACCAATACCATCCCAGATCTGATCGATGATTCCCTTGTTCGGCGCCGGCTTGGCCAATTGACTCTGGATTGAATCAACATCGGCGACGATCTCCATCTTTTGCGCTTCGCTCGCACTTGGCGACGCTTTGGCTGCCTCTTTGAACTCCGCCAGAGCATCGGCGAGTTTGGAAAAACTAGCATTGACCT
This sequence comes from Tepidisphaeraceae bacterium, assembly GCA_041482675.1. GTDB lineage: Bacteria > Planctomycetota > Phycisphaerae > Tepidisphaerales > Tepidisphaeraceae > JBGPEF01. The sequence goes on from JBGPEF010000511.1 coordinate 2,981, forward strand.
GATTGCCATCGCCGACGGTGATGATGTTTTGCCCGCTTGATTCGATCTTAATGCCCTTGAATTTATCCATTGTGAATTCTCCAGGCCCATCAACCTTGTCTATCCCCGCGGCAGTGATTTTGTAGTAGGAAGTCGCTTGATCGATGAGCATGCCGCTTGGAAGCCGCACTTTCTTGGTGATTTGCTCCTCCTCCACCCATCCTTGGCTTATAAGATATGTAAGATTCCGGCGAATTTCCGTTTGCGTGAGGTCGTGGGACTCCTTCAATTCCTTCCGTACCACACTGATTTTTGCAGCAACGCCGGTTTTGTCGCTCCGAGCGCTTTTTGCGTTGTGATTGCGGTTGTAGAAATAGTCCAGGAGTGTTCGACGGACGTCGGTGTCAGTCTTTACGAGTGATTTTACCGCAGTGGACATAGAATCCTTTCAGTGACGGCTGAAGTGAAGGCCGATTTGAGTCCTGGGCCTTGCCGCTGACCAACCCGTAGCTCAGCTGGCAGCGTAATCTCAAGAACAGAGCCTGTCAATAGGTTGCGCGGCAGAAACTGGATTTTGCCGAAAATTCGCGGAAGCAACCCGGGGGGCATAAACCCAAAGTCCGAAGCCGGACAGTCCTGCTCATTGAATTTACCCCACCAACTGTCTGGTACGAAAATCCGCAAAAAAAGTTCGCTTTCCCCCGAACAAACCCCTCCCAAAAACGTACTACCCCCCGGACACGGTTCGCTCCGCGAGCCACTTTGCCAGAAAGGGGGTCGAATGCTCGCTCTTTTCCCACCCAGCCGTAAGAGCGCCGATTCCCCATCTTCAAGTTTCACGTTTTCCATTTCACGCTTCATCCCCACCCCCTCCCCGCGCCCTCGATCCTCCATCTTCGATCCTCGATCTTCGCTTCCCATCCGGGACTCGCTTTTTCGCCACTTGGACGTGATCTCCAGCCCAAAGGACTCATCCGGGACCCAAAAAGGACTCGAAAAGGACTCGGAAAGGACTCGCGTTTTCTGGCACTTTCTTGCCCTGCCCCTTCACAACCCCGCCCCCAAACCAAGTTTACAAAAAACCGCGTCCCAACCCCCCTCGCGCTACTTTTTTTTCAACCCCGCCCACCCCACAACCAACAACCAACAACCGACCACGGACAGGATCAAAATCAAACCCACCAAACGAACCCAAAGCCCCCTCCACCGCCCAAATCTGCCCAAATCGGCCCACCCCACTCAAGCCTCTCGTTCTTCGTCATTGGGTATTTCGTCATTCCTTCGTCATTCGTC
>JBGPEF010000512.1:0-4251 GCA_041482675.1 Tepidisphaeraceae bacterium
CCAAGACTACCTGGCTCGCGGCCTTCACCAACATGATGAACAACTTCGTCAACGCCACCCCGGTGACGAGGACGCAGCTTGTCTTCAACCAGCTTGTGAACTGGAACCTGTACTCCAGGCTGCCCAACGGCGCCGTTTTCAATGCGCCGGTTTACAGCAAATATGGCGGGGACATAGACCAGGGGTTTGCGCTGACGATGACCAATCCCAACGCGGTGGGCGGCACGATCTTCTACACGACCGATGGGAGCGATCCGCGGATGTACGGCGCGGAAGTTTCCCCCATCGCTTCGACTTACAGCGCGGCGATCCCCATTAATACCTCGACGACGGTCAACGCCCGCATCCGCTATCAGACCGGCAATACGGTGGTCTGGAGCGCGATGAGCAGCTACAAGTTCAAGTACAACCTGGCCGCCCTGCACGTGAGCGAGCTGAATTACAATCCGGCGCCGCCGCCGCTGGGGAGCCCGTATACGGCGGATGATTTTGAATTCATCGAGCTGCAAAACACCGGCAACAAGCCGCTGCCGCTGGGCGGCGTTCACTTCGATCAGGGGATTACCTTCACGTTTCCGTCGATGACGCTGGGCGTGGGGGCGCGGACGCTGGTGGTGAAGAATCAGGCGGCGTTTGAGAGCCGGTATGGCCTGGGGCTTCCGATCGCGGGCGAGTACACCGGCGTGTTGGGCGGGACGTTCAGCAACATCAGCGAGGATGTGAACATTCTTGGGCCGCTCAATGAGCAGCTTCTGCACTTCAATTACGACCATACCTGGTATCCGATAACCGACGGGGCGGGATATACACTGGTGGTGCGCGATCCCAATGCCGGCCAGTTGCCGACGGTGCCGGATCCGACCAATCCACTGAGCCACAGCATCAACTGGCGGCCGAGCAATCTGAGCGGTGGGGGGCCGGGGATTGCCGATCCGGGAATCAATCCGGAATCCGTCGTGATCAACGAAGCGATGAGCAACTCGACAGCGCCGAGCGGCGACTGGATCGAGCTGAAGAATCTCACCAACACGGCGATGAACATCGGCGGCTGGTATCTCTCTGATTCCGCGGCCGACCTGAAAAAATATCAGATCCCCGCCAACACGATCCTCCAGCCCAACGCGTACATCGTCTTCTACGCCCAGAGCAGCTTCGGCAACGCGGCGAATCCCGGTGTCACCACGCCCTTTACGCTGGATGAAGTGAGCGCCGCGAATATTTATCTGACCAACAACGATGGGGCGGGCGACGTGGCCGGCTACAGGGAGCACTCGGATTTCGGCGCTTCGGGTCCGGATGTTTCTTTTGGCCGCTACATCAAGAGCACCCTGGCGACGGACAAGACCGATTTCACGCAGTTGATTACTCCGACGCCGGGCGCGAATAACAGCGCGCCGTCGGTGGGTCCGATCGTCATCAGCGAACTCAATTACAACCCGACGGCCGGCGGCTCGGAATTCCTCGAGCTGGAGAACATCACCGACTTCCCGGTGCAGCTTTGGGACCCGGCGAATCCGAACAACACCTGGAAATTCCTGAGTGGGATAACGTTCACTTTCCCGACCAACACCACGATTCCCGGTTTTGGATCGGTGGTGCTGATCCCGCAGACGATCAGCATCGCGCTGTTCCGCAGCACTTACAATGTCCCGCCGGAGGTGCAGGTGTTCCAGTATGGCGGGGCGCTGGACAACGGCGGCGAGGATGTGAAGCTGGGACGGCCGCTTCCGCCGGTGACGACCCCAACCGGGCTGGTGGTGCCGTATGTGCTTGCCGACAAGCTGAAATATGGCGATTCGGCGCCCTGGCCGACCACTCCGGACGGCGGCGGGCCGAGTTTGCAGCGGGTTCAGCCGGTGAACTATGGCAACGATCCCTCCAACTGGAAGGCGGGTCCATTCAACGGTAATCCAGGCATCGTGGTGGCGCCACAGCGTCGGCCGGTGGTGGACGTTGGCGCGGACGCGACGGTCATTGCGGGTGTGGCGTTCCTTCGCACTGGCGCGTTCAGCGATGTGAACAACGAGCAGACCTGGACGGGCACGGTCAACTGGGGCGATGGCACCCCGGTGCAACCCCTGACGTTGAACGCCAACAAGAGCTTCAATCTCAACCACAGCTACCTGTCGGTTGGGATTTTTACGGTCACCGTCACCATTACCGACAGCTATCCGGAATCGGGCATCGACACGCTGCTCGTGAGCGTTACTCCGAGCAGTCCTCCGGTGGTGAACGCGGGGGCGGATGCGAGTCCGGTGCAGGGGGATATCTTCAGCCAGGGCGGGTCATTTACCGATCCGGACGTGGGCCAGAGCTGGAGCGCGACCGTCAACTGGGGCGATACCCCGACGAATTTTCCGCTGGCTCTCAACCTCGACAAGACTTTCAACCTGAGTCACATCTATCCCAACATTGGAAACTACACGGTGACGGTGACCGTCAAGGACAATGCCAATGTCATCGGCACCGACACGTTGCAGGTGACCACGGTGGCCAACACGGTTCCGGGCGTCAACTCGGGCGCGGATCAGACCATCGCCCAGGGCGGGACGTTTGGCGCGAGCGGCTCGTTTACCGACCCCAACACTCAGCAGACCTGGTCGGGGACGATCAACTGGGGCGATGGCACGGCCACCGCGCCGCTGACCCTGAACGCCAACAAGACGTTTAACCTCAGCCACGTGTACCCCAACCCCGGCACATTCGCGGCGACGATCACGGTGAACGACAGCATCGGCGGAGCCGGCGTTGATACGGTGATCGTTTCGGTCATCCCCGGCGCGCGGCTGGGCGGGAGCGGCGATGACGTATACATCATCCGCATCGATCCGGCCAACCCGGGCATGATCCAGTTCTTCGAGAACCGCACCATCGCCCAGGGGCCCAGCTATTCCCTGGCGTATAGCGCGATGAGCAACTACACGTTCAATGGCGTGGGGGGCAATGATTCGTTCGTGGTCGACACAACCTTCGGCAATCCGATTCCCGTCGGCGGCGTCACTTTTAACGGCGGCGCGCAGAGCTTCGACGGCGCTGATCTGATCCAGGTCATCGGCGGCAATGCGAATGACTCGGTGATTATTCGTTCCACGCAGGTCCAGGTGGGCGCGAGCATTATCACCTACGGCAGCGCGGAGATGATTCGCTTTGATGGCAATGGCGGCGATGACACGCTGACCATCAACAATAGCCTGAACTTCGTGCCCATCTATAACGCCGGGGCTGGGAATAACACGCTGGTGCTCAACGCCGGCGAATTTGATTTTTTCGCGGATGCGGCGGCTGGTTCCTCAAATCTGAGCGTCATCGCCAATAACAGCGCTGTCTTCGGCTTTGTCGCCAATCAGCACCTGGCATCGCTCACCCTCAACGACACCTCCACCGCAGTCCTGGCCGAGGCGTTTGGGATCACCTTGTTTACGGGCGGCCTGACCGTCGGGCCGCAGGCCATTCTGGATGTCAATGACAACGACGTGGTGCTGCAAGCCACGGCCGCAAACCGGCAGGCGATGCTTGCCATGGTCAATGACCTGCTTCACAGCGGCCGCAACAACGGACCTTCAAATGGGGGGACGTGGAACGGTCCGGGCATCAACAGCGGCGTGGCGGCCATCAATGCCGCGCACAACACAGGCGTTGCGGCGATCATCAACGACCAGGGCAATGGAACGGTCGTGCGACAGACGATGGGCGGCGAGACGCTCAACAACAACCAGATCCTGCTCAAATACACCTACGACGGCGATGCCAATGAGGATGGCACGCTGAACGCCGACGACTATGCGTTGATCGACGCCGGCTTTGCGAGTCATTCCACCGGTTATTACAACGGCGACTTCAACTACAGCGGCGGGCAGCCGAATGCGGATGATTATTTCCTGACCGACAAGGCGTTTTCGAGTCAGGGTGCTCCGCTGGCAGCGCCGCAGGCGTCGCCCGCGGCGGCCGCGGCGGAAACGATCGCGCCGCCGGTGAGCACGACGGCAGGCGGCTCGAAGGCGGCGGTGAAGGTGCCCGGCGGGCTAAGTACGAAGAGGGAAAAGCATCAGCGGCATCACAAGAGGAGCGTGATCGATGCCCTGGAGATCGAGCCGCGGATGATTCTCCAGCGCAGGCGGGATTGATGCGAGGGATGCGGGCGCTAATACGAGGCAGGCCGCGGAGCGGGATCACAGGTGTCCCCAGTCTTCAGGCGCTCGAGCAGCGCCTGCTCATGAGCGCTGTTGATCCGGTGATCAACGAGTTCATGGC
>JBGPEF010000513.1:0-4251 GCA_041482675.1 Tepidisphaeraceae bacterium
AGCAAGGAGCCCAAAAGGAATAGGTTCCTGCGGAAACTTTTTATCTGGCAGTACAAAATATACCCCTTCCTTCTTCGCTTCGACAACCGTCGAAGCGCTCGGCATGTAGTAATCGGCGAATCCTTCAGCGGGCGCGTAATGCTCGGCGCTTACTTCCAGTTTATCCCACCGGAGCACTTCAAAGAGGAGTGTGTCGATCACCCGAAGTCTGGTCGTTGCTTCGTTGAGGTCCCCACCCGCTTCGAGCTCGGCACGTTTTTGCTTGAACACCTCGTATGCGTCTTCTGCAAGCCATTCTGCCATTTCAGATCACTTCCTCTCTCACAATCAAGCGTCCTGTATTATGCACGCCCGGTGGTATCTTCAAAATCCACCTGCAAGAAGAAAATCACCTGAACCAGTACCCTGAAATCACGGGTATTCTGCTGAGGGAGCATTCCTTTCTTCTGCGTTATACCCCCGGCGACCGAAATCTGCTGCACCACCTCTTCGGATTTCCGACCTCTGAATTCTTCAGTCCGCACCTTGCATTACCCTAACAGAGCTAGTACAATTGCGGTCAAATTGCGTGGGAAACATGGGCGCGGAGGCGCCCGTGACCGGTTTTAGGCGGGGAGCCACGGGGCGAGGCACCCGTGACACGAAAGGGGGATTCTGTGACCGACGTCGATCGTCTGATTCTTGAAGCGTGGGAGAAGGTGGGGCCGAAGATCATGGCCGATCCGGAGGAGTTGGCCAGGAGGCTGGCGCGGCGGCGCAGCGCGCTGCTCACGCGGCCGCAGCGGGCGTGGTGTCTGACGATTCGGGCCTCGGACCGGCGGATTACGCCGGCGCACTGGGTGATCGTGCCGGAGCACGCGATGGACCTGGATCATCCGGAGCATCCGTATGAGCCGATCGAGCATGAGGTGATCATCCGGCCGCACGCCCTGCGGAAATATTGCCGGCCGGTCCGCACGGATTCGTGGGGGGAATTGGTGGAGGATGTGGCGAAGCAACTGGGGGTGAATTCCAGATCGGGAGTGCATCGGGCGCGGTGGAGGGGGGTTTTTAGGGAGAGATTGGTCAAGGGGCTGGGAGGCAGGCACGGCCGCCACCCGGTGCCGTTGATTCATTCGTGGAAGACGCTTGATCCATCGGGGCCGATGTTCTCGCGGCCGGAGCAACTGTGGGGATCGATGTGGGAATGGCTGGCGGACAGGGTGAGCGATGATTTTGAGCAGACGCTGGTGGGGAACCTACGACAAGCCGCCAGTGGCACTTGGGCCGCTTCCTGCAACCGCCCAAGGGGCCGCAAGTTATCAGGACCGCGCCAACTACGTCCCAGTCATGAATTCCGATTGACCCCTCCCCCACCTCGTCGTAGCATCTGACCATCCGCCACCCAGCGAGGCGAGCGCTATGATCCTCGCCGCGAATCAGGACAATTACGGCAAACTGTTCGTATGGTCTTTGATCCTGGTGGCGGTCGTGGTGGTCGGTTTTGTCCTCGTGGCTTGGGTCAAGCGGCGGGTGCAGCACCAGGATGTGGCCCCAACGCTCGGTTTCTCGCTGGCCGACCTTCGCGAATTGCACCGCACTGGAAAAATTTCGGACCAGGAATTTGAACGGGCCCGCGGCAGGATGGCCGCCTCCCTGAAACACAAGGAAGCGAACGAAAAACCAAAAATGCCGGACTGAAATGCAGGACCAGGGCATTTCCCCTGCCGATCTATTAAGCATCCGTGTGTGCGGCCGGCTGACATTATCGGGCGCTTGGTGGGTCGGGCACTCCTGCCCGACATTTCGTCGGAACGGGGCTGACAAAAGCCCAGAGTGAGTCGGACAAGCAGAGGAAGGCGAGATAGAATGGCCAGTTCCAATCGCACCGGCAACGGCGGCGGCCCCAATGTGCCGCCGATCAATCCAGGCAACAATACCAATCCGCCCGGCGGATTCAGGGGTAGACGCGTGACCACATGTTCCTTCTGCGGTAAGTCCTCCCGTGATGTCGGCCCCATGGTCGAAGGGCCCTCCGACGTTTACATCTGCGCCAACTGCGTCGATCTCGCGCACAACATCATCCGCCAGGAAAAGCGCAAGCTCACCAACACCCAGCCCCTCTTCTCCACCATCCCCACCCCGCGCCAGATCAAGGAATTTCTCGATCAATACGTCATCGGCCAGGAATACGCCAAGCGCGCCATGTCCGTCGCCGTCCACAACCACTACAAGCGCCTCAGCGTCACCGACAAACCCGACCAGGCCACCTCCGACGTCGAGATCGACAAGTCCAACGTCCTGCTCATCGGCCCCACCGGCAGCGGCAAAACCCTCCTCGCCAAAACCCTCGCCCGCATCCTCAATGTTCCCTTCGCCATCGGCGACGCCACCACGCTGACCGAAGCCGGCTACGTCGGCGAGGATGTCGAGAACATCCTCCTCAAACTTTTGCAGAACGCCGACTACGACCTCGAAGCCGCCCAGCGCGGCATCGTCTACATCGATGAAATCGACAAGATCGGCAAAACCCAGAACAACGTCTCCATCACCCGCGACGTCTCCGGCGAAGGCGTCCAGCAGGCCCTCCTGAAAATGCTCGAAGGCACCATCGCCAACATCCCCCCACAGGGCGGCCGAAAACATCCCGAGCAGCAATACATCCAGATGGACACCTCGCAAATTCTCTTCATCTGCGGCGGCACTTTCGTCGGCCTCGAAGACATCATCCGCAAACGCCTCGGCAAGCGCCAAATCGGCTTCTCTTCCGAGCTCGACAAGGCCGAAACCACCGAGGAACGCGCCCACGTCCTGGCCGAAGTTCAGCCCGAAGACCTCATCGAATTCGGCATGATCCCCGAGTTCGTCGGCCGCCTCCCCGTCGTCGCCACCCTCGAACCCCTCGACATCAAGACGCTGATTTCCATCCTCACCGAGCCCAAAAACGCCCTGGTGAAGCAGTATCAAAAATTCTTCCGCATGGAAGGCAGCGAATTGGAATTCACCCCCGGCGCACTGACCACCATCGCCGAGCGCGCCCTCAAGCGCGACACCGGCGCCCGCGCCCTCCGCGCTGTCTGCGAAGAAATTATGCTCGAGCTGATGTACGCCCTCCCCGAACAGCAACAGGGCGGCAAATACATCATCAACGAACAAATCGTCCAGGGCCGCGAGCACCTCTTCGCCATCAAACCCGAACGCCGCCGCGAATCGGCGTAGCCGGTTCACATTCATTCAACTGGTTGTAAATCGGGATGAGTCCAAACGCGGACAACTAAGTCGGCGTGCAGGACGTGCATAGCGCGGATAGCTCCGTAGCGGTGGGGGCCAACTTCATAATATGGGCGGAGAAAGGTGTCATTCGCGCCGCCCCAGATCCAGGCCGAACCGTACTCCGATCCCGAGGGGTAGTTCGGTGTGACGAAAACCCCCGTCTTGGCCGGGAAGAATTGAGTATTGTCCCAGATGAACATGAATTTCTTGCGCAGCTCGTTTGATACAGACGGCCAGCGGAGATCCTCATGAGCATTCCCACCTCGTCCTCCAGGACCACCCTCCGCCGTCCAGCCAAGATATGTATTCGTGAAGGATTGCACCCGATCACTGGCGGCAGGACACAGCCAGACGCTGTTCACCCGGTCAATTCTGAGGTAACCCCGCTGATGAAGCAACGATGGCCATCCGTATATCTCCGGCAAAGATGCTGGATCGTCAGGGTCTCGCTCTCCCGGAAGCCGTCGGCATTGCGCGCCGCCTAAAGTGTATGGATCAGGAAAACGATTGCGGTTGTCGTCGGTGTACATTCGAACGCCGAGACCAATCTGACGTAGATTGCTCTTGCATTTGGTATTAAGCGCCGCCGTTCGCACCCGTGCGAGCACAGGTAACAGCAGCGCGATCAGGATCGCGATGATGGCGATCACCACGAGCAGCTCGACGAGTGTGAATCCTCGATTTTGCCTGAGACGCCTGGAAATGATGATGCGCCTCCTTTCGGAACGGCTACATCTTGCCCATATGATATCTGGATTCGCCAATACATCAATACCGCATCTCGCGTCAGAGGTGCTCCGTTCCGCCAATCGACCGCAATGGCTACGATCTTGGTGTGATCCATTTCCTCGCCAGAGCCGCTGAACACGGCGGCTGGGAACCCGGCATCGGCGACCCCACCTTCTTCGGCTGGCTCGCCGTCTTCTGCTATTTCGCGGCCGCCTACCTCGCCTACCGCGCCGGCCGCCTCGAACGAAAACTCCAACCCCCCACCCCCGG
>JBGPEF010000514.1:0-4248 GCA_041482675.1 Tepidisphaeraceae bacterium
CAAGCTCGGCTACACCGTCGATGACGGAGTCATCACGATCTCCACGGCCGAGGACCTCAATAAGAACACGGCGATCAACGTCTATGACATCCGCGATCTCCTGGTGATCGCGCCGGATTTCAATCAACCGCCGGACTTCAGTCTTGCCACCAGCGGCCAGGGCGGCGGCGGTGGTGGTGGCCGTGGCGGCGGCGGCGGCGGCGGTGGTGGTGGTCGTGGCGGCGGCGGGGGTGGTGGTCGTGGCGGTGGCGGCGGCGGCGGCGGTGGTGGCCTGTTTGGCAACACTCAGACCACCGGCAACCAGCAGAACAACGCCCAGCGAACCGATGAGCTGGTCATGGAAATTCAGAATCTCATCAAGGAGACCGTCGATCGCGAAAGCTGGATCGATAACGGCGGCAAGTTCGGCTCGCTCAAGTTCCTCTCCGGCCAGTTGATCGTCACCCAGACGCCGGAAAATCAGCGGCAGCTCGTCAGCCTTCTCGACAAGCTGCGCGAGACGCGGGCGATCCAGGTCAGCATCGAAACCCGCTTCCTTACCGTTCAGCGCAACTTCCTCGAGGACATCGGCATCGACCTCGATTTCTTCTTCAACATCAACAACCCGACGAAGTTCAGCCCCATCGTCGTTCAGCAGGGCAGCTCAGCCTTCCCCATCGCCTCGACTCCAACCCCCGGCAGCATCGGCGCCACTGCCCAGCCGGGCATTCAGGTGCAGGGCAGCTTCCTCGATGATTTCCAGGTCAACTTCCTCATCCGCGCCACCCAGGCCTCGATCAACAGCACCATCCTCACCGCCCCACGCGTGACCGTGTTCAACGGCCAGCAGGCGTTCGTCGTCGTGGCCCAGCAGCAGGCATATGTCAGCGATCTGGAAGCGGTCACCGGCGATGGCGTCGGCCTGTTCAACCCGATCATCGACACCGTCCAGACCGGTGTTCGGCTGGTGGTGCAGCCCACCGTTTCGGCTGATCGCAAATACGTGACGCTTTCACTTCAGCCACAGGTTTCGCAGTTGGTGAGGCTCGACAGCTTCCCAGTGTTCGGCATCGCCAACCAGAACGGCAACAACGGCGGTGGCGGCGGCGGCGGAAACAACAACACGGTGTTCCAGGCAACTCTTCAGCTTCCAATTCTCAACCTGACGTCGGTGAACACGATCGTCAGCGTCCCCGACGGCGGCACATTGCTTCTGGGTGGCCAGACGCTGGCCGGCGAGACCGAAGTCGAGGAAGGCGTGCCGATTCTTTCCAAGATTCCATTCATCAAGCGGCTGTTCACCAACCACTCGACGGCCAAGGATGAGAGCATCCTGCTGATCCTGGTGAAGCCGATGATCATCATCCAGCGTGAGGTGGAACAGCAGCAGTTCCCGCTTTTGGGCACCAAGACCAGGAGCTAGGACATCGTCCCGATCTGCATCTTCGGCGGACCTTTCCCAGGGTCTGCTTTGGCTGGCGGCGTCAAAATGCCACCTGCCGGAGCAGGCCCTGTTTTTTTCGCCTCGGCCTCCATTGCCGTCGCATTCGCTGCCGACGCTGCCGCCTGAACATCGAAAGGAATCTCTGGCGGCTGCCAGGGCGCCTCGGCGGGTATCGCCGCCGCCAGGATTTGCTCCCGGAGAGCTGCGCGCCGGCCCCGCTGACTGAACGATATCAACGCAACCCCCATCAGCCAGATAACTGCCGCGCTGGGAATGGCGACCGTTGGGAGCGCCATCGGCGCCTCCCATCCGCCGCCGTCCAGGTTGTTGGAAATGATCGACAGCGGCAGGCTGGAGGTCGAATTGGAGTCGGTAACTGAATATTCATCCACCGTCGCGGGATCGGCGACCAGTTTGGCGATGGCGGCCGCCTCAAGCGCCTCCTGTCGATCGATCTTGATCCCGCTCGACTTCATCAACTCGAGGATGGTCTCCTTGGTGGGCAGCACGGCGGCTGTGATCGTCGTGCCGCCGGCATCGATGTAGGTAAGCGATGGGGCCAGCAGGTCCGCCTCGAGCGTGCGCGTTCCCTTGGCCGTCCTCAGATCGACGACCACCGATTTGGAAAGAGTGACCGGTTCTCCCTGCTGTGTGCGCCCGCGGGCGCGGAGGCGCTGCGTGGTCGAGATCAGCACCGAGTCATAGCCGGTTGACTTGGGACGAGCTTCCAGGTGCGTGGTCGATTCAGAGTAGTACGGCCAGTAATGCTCGCCGGCCACCACCGTGAAGCCCAGCGCGATCCCCCCGATGAGAATGGTCCAGACGCCCAGCGATAGCCCGCTCACCCGCCGAAACGCCAGCCACGCCGCGGCCGCGCTGTTTCCCGCGGGAGGCGGGGGCATGTGAATGCCGACAATGTGGAATTCAGAGTGACAGACCGCGCACACCGGTTCGGCCATGTTCTTGACGATGTAGCCGCACCCGCCGCAGGTCGGCTCCTCCTGTTGCACCGGCCTTTCCCGCCCCATCACCGACGCCGCGGCGCTGAAGATCAGCACCAGCATGACCACCAGGAACAGCAGGGAGATCAGCAGGAATAGCAGAATAAATGACATGGGTTGATCCAGTGGCCGATAAGGCGGTCCTTATTTCTTAATCGGTCGCAGGAAGGGGGGTAGTGAATCTGATTTTCCGCCCACGACCTGGTCCCCCATGTCGTCCCCCAGTCCCAACCGCCCCACAATTCCGTAGGGGCGGCTTCAGCCGCCGTTCCCCGTGCGCCCCCAACCCAAACCGTCCAACAATTCCTTCGGGCCGGCTTCAGCCGCCGCACTCTGCCCCCTCCCCCTAGTTCTTCGCTCTGCTCCGCACATTATCCAGCACATTCATGAAATTGATGTAGCTGTCATAAGGGCTCTCATACGGGCTGAAATATTTATGGACGTCCCCATCCGCCCAATACTTGGTGCACATGTAATAAAAATGATCCGAAGTGGTCAGCTTCCGCCAGTCGGCCAGCAAAACCGCATCCCCCTTCTCCTTCACCACGCCCTCCAGCTTGTAAAGCTCGTGCAGCGCATTGCTCTGCATCGCGTTCCCCAGCCACGCCGAAAGGTCCCGCTCCGTATCCGCCCACGAGATCATGTGCGGCACGTCGATGTCCCCCACCGGCTCATATTTGTCGATCGCCTGCGACGGCGTCAGAAAATTATTGTCCCGGCTGGAGCGCATGATTTCCCCGGGCAGATGCTTCATGAAGTCGAAGATGCCGGTATCCGCCCACTGGTGCTCCCCGAATGTTTCATAATCCATGAACAGGTTGCACAGGTTGCCATTGCCATTGATCTGGTTGACCCAGCGCGCGAATTTCTCCGCCGTCAGCGGCCACTGCTCCCACCCCTTGTTGCTGAACCGAAACGCAATGTCATCGCTCAGCCGGTAATTCTTCAGCAGCATCTTCAAATTCGGCGCATGCGGCGGCCGGTGCAGAAAATTGGGGCTGCGATACCCCAGGATGTGGTCCGCCCCCTCGGTCACCACCGCGTCATACCCCATGTGGCTCACGAAGTGCGCCAGATCGTTGTTGTAGATCAATTCCGTGTTGCGAAAAACCCGCGGCTCCTGCCCAAACAGCTTCTTGATGAACTGGTCGTGCAATTCCACCTGCTGGCGGAATTCCTCGCGCGAATAGAGGAACGACAGCGAGTGGTAGTACGTTTCGGACAGGAATTCCACGCACCCCGTCGCGTTGAGCTGATGAAAAGTGTCCATCACCTCCGGCGCATACTGCTGGAATTGCTCCAGCGCCACCCCCGTGATCGAATACGAAATCCGAAACCGCCCCTCGTGCATCCTGATCGCATCCAGCAGCGTCCGATTGGCCGGCAAATAGCACTTATGGGCCACTTTCCTGCATATTTCGGCGTTCTTATAGTCGTCAAAGTAATTGCGGTCCGTATCAAAAACACTGTATCGCCGGAGCCGAAACGGCTGATGGATCTGAAAATAAAAACAAATTGATGGCATGTCCAAGCCCTTCACACGAGCGCCAGCGCGGTTCAGTCAAGCTGGGGGCATTGTAGCGGTTGAATAAGGATGGTCCATGGGAGGCTGAGGCAATCCACTATCTTGGATTCTCCTCGACCGGCTGGCTGGTTGTTACGTATAATATTAACCGTTATATTGCCCGCGTGATTGTCTCTTTCAAGGACGAGGGCACGGCTGACATTTACAACGTTCGAGCAACCAAGTCGGCGCGGCGAGCGTGTCCGGAGAATCTCTGGAAGGTGGCGCGGCGAAAGCTCAACCAGCTCAACTCCGTGACG
>JBGPEF010000515.1:0-4246 GCA_041482675.1 Tepidisphaeraceae bacterium
CCGGGTAAAAAAGCGTCTTGGAGCCGATCACCCGATCGAGCTCGCTACTCAACTGGGACAATGATCCCCATCAGACGCCTCCCCGCGAGGCCCGGTGTGCATAGTTTCCCATTCCCCAATCCGCTCCCGAACACGAATCCGACACCACAAACAACAAACCACAAACAACAAACAATGTTCAAAACGAACCCAATCCAACCCCAACCCCCTTCCCCACCACCACTTCCGCCCCCTCACCTGAACAACTTCCCCCACAACGGCGGCCCCAAAATCAACAGCCCCACGGCCAACGAAGCCAGCGATGCGATCAAAACCATGGCGGCCGCCAAATCCTTGGCGGCCTTGGCCAGGGGATGATAGTTGGGCGAGGACAGATCGACGGCCGCCTCGACAGCCGTGTTCAACCCCTCCAAAATCAAAACCAGCGCAATAGTGAAGGCAATGATCGCCCACTCGACCCGGGAAATCCGCAGCCACCACCCGAATCCACAGGCCAAAACCCCCAGCAACAGCTCGATCCGCGCATTCCGCTGCGTCCGGAACAAATACCCCAGCCCGACGAACGCGAAATAGAAGGAGCGGAATAACCCAACACCCCGCCGTCCCGGCAGGTTCGTCGGCGGCACATCTTCTTTATCTTGATCCGGAGGCAAAGGTGAGATCAACTGGCCCATTGTCCGCCCACTTCTCTAATGATCAGCCGATCCGCCCCCGCCCCGGCCGCGCTCAGCAGCCGCTCCATAGGCTCGCCCACCGGCTCGTGCGAAAGCCGGAACGTGCTGTGGTGCATCGGCAGCACGAAATCGGCCATCACCTGATTGGCCATGTCCCAGGCCTGCTCCGGATTCGCGTGCGCCTGGATATACGGGTCATACCCGCCGATCCCCACGATCGCCAGATCGACCTTGCCGATCTCCTTGAAATAATCGTGATGCGCTGTGTCCGCCCCATACAGCACCCGGCGCTTCCCCGATTCAATCAGAAACGCATTGAACCCCCGATGCTGGTCGTGAATCGCCCGCGCCCCCCAGTGCCTGACCTTCTGCGCGCTCACTTTGAGCGACGAGACATTCATCGATTCCCCCCACCGCAATTCGCTGACGCGCCCAAACCCCAGGTCGCGAATCAGGTCCGACGTCTGATGTGCTGTGATCACCGGCGTGCTCTTCGCCAGCCGGCTGAGCGTCGGCCGATCCAGGTGATCGAAGTGGGCATGCGAGATCAGGATCAGATCGATCGGCGGCAGCTCGCGAATGTTCAGCGCTGGAGCCAGCAACCGCCGCGGCCCCCCCGTCCACAAACCCAGCCCGATCCCCACCCGATTCGAGAAAACCGGATCGGTCAGAATCGTCATCTGCCCCACCCGCAGCAGGATTGTGGCGTGTCCGATCCACACCGCCGCCAGGTCCTGTTTGTGCCAGTTTTCCAAAGTTGGCTTGGCCGGCGCGGACGGCCGGTGCAGCCCGTCAAAGAAGCGGTACTTGCCGCGTCCACGGCCCAGCCAGTCCGCTACGCGTAAAGCCAGCGGCGTTCGTTTCGCCCAATCCGTAATCATGCGCCATTTCAATGCCCGTACGCTCCCAGTCTTTCCTCATCCCATCATACGCCCCCCAACCCCCACTTCAACCGCATCTATTTCCACGAATCACGCACCCCCAATCTCCACCCCAATCGGAAAATGATCGCTCGCATATTTCGCCAGCCGATCCTGCTCGATCCACGCCTCCTTGATTCGCTCCGGCGCGATCCCAAACGTGAAAATATAATCCACCCGCTGACCCGGAAATTGCGTGCTGAACGTCCCCGAGGTTTTCGCCTGCTCCGGCCGCAGCGCCTGGTACGAATCGAGATATCCCGCCCTCAGCACCTTCTGGATGGCGCTGCGCGGAATGTTCCCCCCGTTCTTGCGCCATTCCTCGCGCGTGCTCGGCTTGCACCTTTCCGGATCGATCTCCTGCACCGGAGAATTGGCGTTGAAATCCCCCACCAGCACGTGCGGCCGGCGCCCCCGCCGGTGCGATTCGAAAACGTCCAGCACCGAGTCCAGTTCCTCCTCCCGTATCGCCTCATCGTGCTCCCGCGCGTGCGGATGCAGGTGCAGAATTCCCAGCGTCAATTCCTCCCCCGCCGCCTCACGCACCACCACCTCCAGCAGACAGTCCGGCCGCGGCGGCAGCGCGGCGTGATTGATGCTCCGAACAATCGGCCAGCGGCTCAGCAGCGCCACCGAATGCCGCTTCCCCTTGCCGCAGATCACCTCCATCCCCAGCCGCCGCGAGATGCGCTCCAGCACGTCGCTGTTGTCGGCCTCGATCAGCGCCACCAGGTCCGCGCGCTGCGCCTCGATCACCTCGGCCAGCGGATCCGCGCGGCCTTCGCCGCCATCAAGAATGTTGTAGCTGAACAGCCGCACTCCACCTCTTTCCCCGGCACCCCAAATCAACGTGATTATCGGCCGGCAGGTTATCGGGACTCCACCAACGCAAACATTGGCACCCGCAACCTCCGCCAGAGTGTAAAGTTAACTCAGCCCCAACGGTATGTCACGCTTAGAGTGGAGGCCGCAATGCGTCGTCCCATGATAGGCCAGATACTCAACCAGATGGGCAAGCTCAGCACCATCGACATCGATGAAATCCTCGAACAACAGGCCGTCAGCCACGAAAAATTCGGCGAGATCGCCGTCTCCTTTGGACTCTGCGAGCCGGTCCATCTCTGCGAGGCCTGGTGCATGCAGTTTGCCGACGGCTTCGACTGGGACCAGCTCTCAAGCTGCGGCCTTGATGCCAAACTGATCCTCTCCATGCCCGCCCATCTCGCCCGCGAGCTGCACGTTGTCCCCCTGATCAGCATCGCCGACCAGATGGTCGTCGCCGCCGCCCATCCCGTGGATGGCGATGAATGGATGCAGATCCTCGAGGCCACCGGCAAGGATGTCCGCTTCATCCTCGCCGAGCCCACCGCCATCGATCACGCTCTGGATGTCTATTACCCCAAAGCCGCCTGAGCCCTGTTGGCCGGCGGCGCCAAAACGATCTGCGGCTTCATCCCCCGAATCCGCTCAGCAAGATTATGCTGTTGCGAAAATATCTCGCGAGCCGATCCTACCCTCGCCGCCGCGGCGTGCAAACTCTAGCCCCGCGCCATCCCGCAACAAACGAAAAAAAAGCCCCGATGACTCGATCATCGGGGCTTGGTTCATGTTGAAGTTGATGCGGCTTACGACCCGGCCTGGGGGACGGCTTCGCGGGTGCTCGCGGGGACGGCGCTTTCGCGCGGAGCCCGCACCGTCACCTCGACCTCTTCCTCCGGCGGCGGCTCGGCCAGGTGCTTGATCCGCAGGTTCAGGTACGGGCTGAACGCGGTGCCGGCCGGGATCAGGTGGCCGAGGATCACGTTCTCCTTCAGCCCGACCAGCAGGTCGATCGCGCCGGCCAGGGCGGCTTCGGTGAGAACCTTGGTCGTCTCCTGGAAGCTGGCCGCGGAAATAAACGACTCGCTCTGGAGCGACGCCTTGGTGATGCCCAGCAGCAGCGTCTTGCCGCGCGCCGGGCGGGGCTTCTTGCCCTTGGCCGGGTCCTTGCCGGCGGCTTCGGCGGCCTCGTTGGCTTCCTTGACCTCGGCCCGCGAGAACGTACCGCCTTCCTTGAGGCTGGTTCCGCCGGGCTTGTCGATCTTGAGGCTCTGGTTGAGCAGCTCGTTGCCGGAGCGGAAGCGGAACTTGTCCACTACCTCACCGGGCAGGAACTTGCTGTCGCCGGGATCCTCGACCTTCACCTTGCGCAGCATCTGGGTGAGGATGATCTCGATGTGCTTGTCGTTGATCTTCACACCCTGCGACCGATAGACGTTCTGCACCTCGGTCAGCAGGTACTGGTGGAGCGACTCCTCGCCCTTGATGCGGAGGATGTCGTGGGGGATGAGCGGGCCGCGGATGAGCGGATCGCCGGCCTCGACGTAATCGCCGGCGTGGACCTGGAGCTCCTTGTCCTGCGGGACGTGGTGCTCGCGCTCCATGCCGGTTTCGTTACGGATGATGATCGTCATCTTTCCGCGGCGCTTGTCGGACCGAATCTCGATCGTGCCGGAAATCTCGGCCAGCACGGCGGGGTCCTTGGGCTTGCGGGCCTCGAAGATCTCGGTCACGCGGGGCAGGCCGCCGGTGATGTCCATCGTGCCCGCCGCCTCGCGCGGCTGGCGGGCGAGCATCTGTCCGGCCGCGACCTTCTGGCCATTGGTGACTTCG
>JBGPEF010000516.1:0-4237 GCA_041482675.1 Tepidisphaeraceae bacterium
CAATCTCAAAGCCGAAAGAGTCTTCATCAATGGTCAGTTGATCCAACCATCCACCGGAATCCCGGATGTACATCCGGGACTTGTGCACGATCGACCAGGATAGAATCGGAGGCCTCATGCTCATCGATCTCGACCAAAACCAACCCCGCACCTACATCGCCCGCGGCAGCCCCAAAATGGAGCTCGCCCTCACCCTCGGCGGCGGAATCCTCTTCGCCATCGTCCTTGTCGTGATGCTCGCCCTCCTCTTCAACGCCCCCGCCACCGGCAGCTCCGGCCGCCAACCCGGCTTCATCGGCGGCTTTTCCGTCATCCCCATCATGCTCATCGCCCGCGGCCTCTTCGTCATGCGCAATTTCACCCGCGTCACCCTCGACCAAAATGGCATCGCCATCGAATCCCCCCTCTCCTTCAAAATCATCCCCTGGAACCAGATCGACCGCATCCAGAAAAAAGAGCGCGGCTCCTTCATGGGCGAAACCCACGACACCCTCATCCTCCTCGGCGCTAATGGAAAGCCGCTGGCCGAAATCCGCGACACCCTCGACCGCTTCCCCGACCTCATCCAGCAGATCGAATCCCGCTCCACCGCCGCCCGCGGCGCGCCCATTACTGAGATTCCCGCCGACGATCCGGCGGAAATGAAAAAAAACCGCCGCCGCGGCAAAATCCTCGCCTCGCTCTTCGCACTTTTCACCTTCGGCATGATCGCCGGCACCATCGCCTCATTTAACGAGCTCACCCACGAGAAAAAATTCGCCACCGAAGCCATCCGCACCGACGCCAAAATTCTCAAGCACTACATGGTCCGCCAAACCCCCTGGCTCGAGTTCGAATTCACCGACCCCGCCGGCCATACCATCCAGCGCCAGGCCATGATGGAGATGGGTCCGTGGGAAGCCCTCACCCACTCCAAAACCGTCCCCCTCGAATACCTCCGCTCCGACCCCTCCTGGAACCGCCTCGCCCGGGGTGAAGACCACACCAGCTTCAGCAACTTCTGGCCCCTGGGCCTCATCGGCATCCTCATGTTCGGCACCTGCGGCGTCTTCTCCTTCCTCGGCTACGACCTCAAAACCAAAGGCGGCGCCTTCCAGGTCACCCGCTGGGGCGAACCCCTCGATGACTGAACCCTCACCCCAGGGCGATCGCATGTGCCGGGTAAATGGTGGGGCGGACATTCCTGTCCGCCTTCTGTCATCGAGTGCGGGGCATTCCTGCCCCGCCGAGATGACAGAATAGGGTCACGTGCGTTTGCCCTGACCCTCACCCCTCTTCTAACCAAATATTGTTTTGACTTGCCAGTTAGGGCTGGTAGGTTCAACCAATCCCCATTGGAGAGGGCGAAATCACCCAAGTACGACTCCCCCGAACCGTGCGCCATATGTCATTTTCTAAACCACACTTACATCGCAAATCCCCCCCGGCCTTCGAATCCCTCGAATCCCGCCTCTTCCTTAGCGTCTCCACCCCCCAAATACCCCACGGCTTCTCCCCCCTCCGCTGGCACGGCCGCGACACCTACGTCCGCACCGCCCATTGGATCCTCAAACTCGACTCCGCCAAAGGCGCCCCCACCGACCAACTCCTCTCCATCCAAAAAGCCCTCGCCCACGCCAACAAAAATCTCCACGTCCGCCAACACCTCGGCGACGATGGCCTGGTCCTCATCACCTCCGGCACCAAAGCCAAATACAAAAACCTCCTCTCCTCCCTCAAAACCGTCCGCGGCTTCAAATATCTCGAACCCAGCTTCCTCCTCCAGGCCGCGACCATTCCCAACGACTCCTTCTTCCCCAACCAGGATGATCTCAACAACACCGCCCAGAACGGCGGCAACTTCGACGCCGACATCGACGCCCCCGAAGCCTGGGACCTCACCACCGGCTCTCCTGACGTCGTCGTCGGCGTCATCGACAGCGGCATCGATTACACCCATCCCGATCTGGCCGCCAACATCTGGACCAATCCCTTCGAGATCGCCGGCGACGGCATCGACAACGACAACAACGGCTACATCGACGACATCCACGGCTGGGATTTTGCCAACGATGACAACGATCCCATGGATGACCACGGCCACGGCACCCACGTCTCCGGCACCATCGCCGCCGTCGGCAACAACGGCGCGGACGTCGCCGGCATCAGTTGGTCCAGCAAGTTGATGGCCCTCAAGATTCTCTCCGCCAGCGGCTTCGGCGAGCTCTCCGCCGCCATCGAAGCCCTCAACTATGCCGACGACATGGCCCAGCGCGGCGTCAACATCCGCGTCACCAACAACAGCTATGGCGATCCCGGCTTCTCCCTCGCCATGGAAGATGCCATCGCCGCCAGCGGCGAGGCCGGCCTGCTCTTCGTCGCCGCCGCCGGCAACAGCAACACAAACAACGACACCACCCCCTTCTATCCCGCATCATCCAACCTCCCCAACATCATCTCCGTCGCCGCCACCGACAACAAAGACCAGCGCGCCAGCTTCTCCAACTATGGCGCAACCACGGTCCACATCGGCGCACCCGGTGTCTCCACCTGGAGCACCGCCCGCGGCGGCGGCCTTACCGTCCTCAGCGGCACCTCCATGGCCACCCCCCACGTCGTCGGCGTCGCCGCCCTCGCCTTCGGCATCAGCCCCCGCGGCACTCCCTACTCCGTCATCCGCGACGCCATCCTCAACGGCGGCGACCCAATCAGCGCCCTCACCGGCCTCACCACGACCGGCCGCCGCCTCAACGCCTTCGGCGCTCTCGCGCAACTGCCGCTCACCGTCATCCATTCCACCCCCGCCCCCGACGAAGCCGTCTCCACCGCCGCTCTCGACTATCAACTGACCTTTTCGCACCCCCTCACTCCCGAATCGATCGAGCCCGCCGATCTGCTCATCGACGACATCCCCGCCGACTCTTTCACCCTCCTCACCCCCACCACCATCTCCTTCCATTTCGACACCTCCCCCCTCACCACCGAAGGTCTCCAGACCATGCAACTCGTCGATGGCTCCATCACCCGCCAACTCGACAACGCTGCAACGCAGCCCTTCAGCGAATCCTTCCGCTACGACACCACGCCCATGCAGGTCCTCTCCTCCTCCATCCAGCGCGATCAAACCGACATCCACATCGATCTCCAACTCAACGAACCCCTCGACCCCTCCTCCCTCAATCTCACCGATCTCCAAATCGACCGCGGCACCGTCACCGCCGCAAACGTGGTCGATCCCCAGCACCTGCGCTTCACCATCTCCGGCCTCGACCCCGAAGCATCACTCCACATCTCCCTCCCCGCCGCCGCCTTCACCGACCCATTCGCCAACCCCTCCCTCCCCTATTCCGCCACCCTTCAACTCGACGCCACCGGCCCCACTTCTCTCCCCACTCCTCTCCCCTCCGTCTCCCCCATTGGCGGCCTCCTCCGCGGCGCATCCGCCACCGGCCTTATCAACGACCCCGCCGACACCGATACCTTCACCCTCTCCCTCTCCGCCGGCCAGCGCCTCTCCCTCGCCGTCGTCGGCGCTGATGGCCTCTTCCCCACCATCGAATTGCTCGACCCCCAAAACCAAATCCTCGCCAACGTCGCCACCAATTCCAACATCGCCGCCACCGACGACCTCCTCATCACCACCTCCGGCACCTATTCAATCATCGTCGGCGAATCCTCCGGCACCTCCGGCCACTACACCCTCCGCGCCTCCGTCAACGCCACCCTCGAATCCGAATCCCTCTCCGGCCCCTCTAACAACACCACACAATCCGCCCAATCCCTCGACCCCGACTTCCTCCCCCTCGCCAACGGCGCATCCCGCGCTGCCATCGTCGGCCAAAGCGACCTCCCCCAGGGTGTCCTCGTCGCCGAATCCGAACCCAATGACGCCACCTTCACCGCCAACTCCGGCGCAAAAAATTTCCTCCCCGCCCCTTCCAATCTCTACCAGATGGGCATCAAGGGCCGAATCCTCACCACTTCCGACTCCGATTATTTCAACCTCGGCGATTTCCAGATCGGCGACACCCTCACCATCGCCCTCTCCGGCGCAGGCGGCCCGCGCGGCACACTCTCCGACCCCTTCCTCGAGCTCTATCGCGCCACCCCCGACGGCCCGCTCCTCGTCACCGACGATGACGACAGCGGCCCCGGCATCGACGCCCTCATCCATCGCTTCTCCATCCCCGACGCCGGCACTTATTACGCCCGCGTCCGCCCCTATTCCGACCAAACCGGCACCTACGACCTCGCCCTC
>JBGPEF010000517.1:0-4236 GCA_041482675.1 Tepidisphaeraceae bacterium
GCCCGAAGGCGAACGCACGCTCCACGCCCGTTTCTTCGAGATGATGGCCTACGACCAGATGATCGACCTGAACGAAAAATCGTCGCAGGCGGGCGCATGGACCGAAAAAATCAACGCCCTCGCCGATGAAGTGAATGCCGGCGTCGCCCAGGCCGTCGCCTCTGCCCAAAACGACGCCGCCAAGGAGCGGGCCCGCCTCCTCAAGGTCCGCACTTCTCTTCTCGTCGCCAATCTCGCCAAGGATGACCGCAGCCCCAATCGTCCCAAAAGCCTCCAGCGCGCCCTCGAATTGCTGGCCAGTTTTGAGCAGGATGTCCAGGGCCTCCCCAACGCCGCCAACCTGATCGGCGAAGTCCTCTTCATCCGCGTCAACGCCCTGCTTTCCCTGGGCAAAACCGATGATGCGATGGACAGCCTGGGCAAATACCTCGAAACCAAAAGCGGCGATGAAGGCATCCGCATCGTCTACGACATGCTCGAAGCGCTCAACAAGGAATTCGACCAGGCCGAGCGCGACAAAAACGAAGCCCGCATGGCCGAATTGGCCGCCCACCGCGCCAAAGTCAGCGGCTACATGGTCCAGCGCGTCTCCAAAACCAACAACGCCGATCTGAAAAAACTGCTGCCCAAGTACGAGGATTTCGAAGCAACTGCGCTTCAAAAAGCCGCGCTGCTCGAAAAGGAGCCGGCAAAGCGGCAGGAGTATCTGAATTCAGCGCTGAAAATCTTCCAGAACCGCCAGAAATCCGCCCCCAGCGATCGCGGCGTCCAGCTCGCCATCGCCCTCGTCCAATACGACATGGGCAATTACGCCGCCGCTCAGCCGGTCCTCAACGGATTGCTCCGCGACAAGCTGCTGGGCCGTCCCCTGCGCGAGGAAAAAACCGCCGACGGCTTCCGCATGGTCCCCAACGATGCCTATTGGGATGCGCTCCTGAAGCTCTGCTGGAGCAACGTCAAAGTCGCCAAAGCCGGCGACGACAAATCCACAAAAGCGCTCGAAGACACCCAGCAATACCTCAAGCAGCTTTACATCACCTATCCCCAGCCCGGCGGCGCGAAATGGGGCCCCAAATTCGATGCCCTTCGCCAGGAAATCCTCCCCGACTGGACTCCCCCCACCTTCAGCGACCTCCCCACCTCCCAACCCGCCACGCGCCCCGCCACCCAGCCCGTCGCCGGCAAAATCTGATCGTTTACGGCCGGTCCTTCCCCCTCCCCACCGGCAGCGCGGCCGCTGCTTTCGCCGCATCCGCCGCCGCCGCCGACAGCTTTCCCGTCAACTCCGCCGCAGCCGCCGCAGCCGTCGCCAGATCGCCGCTCTCAATGCGCGCTCGCGTCTGTATAAATGCCTCGATGACCGCCTTGTATCTCGCCACCTTGATCCCCGCCAGCGCTGTCTGCCGCGCCGCCCCCGGATGCAGATAAGGATTCGACGGATCGAAGCTGTCCATTTCCTCCGATTCCACTCCAGGCACCTCGAGAATCACCTGCCACTGCCCATCCTGCCTGCGCCTCATGTCCATGGGCGCCAGCTCCCCCGATTTCTCGATACGCGCCATCCTCGTCCCCTCCTCATATTTCACCTTCGCCGCCGCGATGGCTTTGCGATCCGCCGCGCTCACGATCAAATCAAATCCGCAGCGAAACTGTTTCCCATCCACCCCGAATTTGCTCACCGCGGCCTTCTCCAGCCCCTTCTGCGCCGTCGCCAGGTCGATGAAGATCTTCCGGCTGCGCTCCTGCGGCAAAGTTTCCGCGCAGATCAAATTCTCCAGAGCCCCAGCGTCCCCCGCCTCCAGCGCATCCACAAACTTCAGATAACCCGCGATAACCGCCGCATCGCTGTTCTGCGCCATTGCCGCTCGCGCGCCCGCCAGCACCATCACCAGCGCTGCCAGAAAATGTCCCACACCAGTCTTCATTGTTTCAAACCCACTTTCTCCTGGCAATTTTACTAATACTCCATCGACATATACAATCGCCGGCTCGAATGGCCCAGCGCGCCCCCATTGCTATTCTCATCCCCACGAAGAACGAGGAGATCAATCTCCCCTTCGCCCTCGCCAGCGTCGCCGACTGGGCCCAGCAGGTCTTCGTCCTCGATTGCGGCTCGACCGACCGCACCGCGCAGATCGCCGGCGAGTACGGCGCTCAGCTCGTCGATCACCCCTGGGAAGGCTACGCCCGCCAGAAAAACTGGGGCCTGGACAACCTCCCCATCACCACTCCGTGGGTCTTTATCCTCGATGCCGATGAGGTCATCACCCCCCAGCTTCGCGAGGAGCTGACCCGGATCGCCACCGCCAATACCGCGCCCGAAGACGGCTTTTACATTAATCGTTACCTGATATTTCTCGACAAGCGCCTGCGCCACTCCGGCTATTACCCCTCCTGGAACATCCGCTTCTTCCGCCATGGCAAGGCCCGCTATGAAGAGCGCCGCGTCCACGAGCACATGATCGTCAGCGGCCGCGTCGGCTACATCAAAAACGGCGAGATGGAGCACCACGACCGCCGCGGCCTCGAGCATTTCATCGCCAAGCACAATCATTACAGCACGCTTGAAGCGCAGGAAATTTTCCGCATCCAGCAGGACCTGGCCACCGGCACCATCTCGTTCGGCTTCTGGAATGGCCCCGTCGAGCGCCGCCGCTGGATCAAGCACAAAATCTGGCATCGCCTGCCCGCGCGATGGTTCGTCCGCTTTCTGTCGATGTACATTCTCCAGCTTGGCTTTCTCGACGGCCGCGCGGGGTTTCACCTCGCTTTCCTGCTGGCCGTCTACGAACACCAGATCAGCCTCAAGCTTCAGGAGCTTTGGAAAAAACAGCGCAAAGACACCCGCGTGGCACCAGTGATCGAGAGCGCGCCCTCGCCCGCCGCACCAGGCGCCACATCCGCTCCGGCTCCCGACAATGGCAAAGCCACCTACCCCTCCGCACCCAGCTCCAACGGCAACTCGATCATCATCGGCCTCAACGTCTTCCACGGCGACGCCTCCGCCGCCGCACTTTCGGGCGGTCAATTCCGCGTCGGCGTCGAAGAAGAACGCTTCACCCGCATCAAGCACTGGGCCGGCTTCCCCGAAAACGCCCTCAAGCATTGCGCCTCCGAAGTGAACGGCGGCTCCCTCGAGGGCGTCGCCGCCCTGGCCGTTTCCCGCCAACCTCAGGCCTATTTCCTGCGAAAAGTATTGCTCGCTCTCTCCCATCCCAGAAGTCTTCCCCGCGCCGCCAATCGCGTCCGCAACATGACCCAGATCCGCTCGCTCCAGGATCGCGTCGGCCGCGCCTTCAGCTTCCCACGCGAAAAACTCCCACCGCTCTACGCCGTCGAGCATCACCTCGCCCACATCGCCTCCGCTTTTTACTGCTCACCCTACGACGAGGCCATGTGCCTCACCGTCGATGGCTTCGGCGATTTCGTCTCCACCATGCTGGCCGTCGGCCGCGGCAACTCCATCGACGTCCTCCAGCGCGTCCACTATCCCCACTCGCTCGGCCTCTTTTACACCGCCATCACCCAATACCTCGGCTTCCCCAAATATGGCGATGAATACAAAGTCATGGGTCTCGCCGCCTATGGCGAGCCATCACAGGCCGACAAGCTCCGCGAAATGGTCCCGCCGCAGCCCGATGGCACCTTCAAGCTCAACCTCCGCTATTTCCGCCACCTCCGCGAAGGCGTTGACATGACCTGGGAAAACGGCGAGCCACAACTCGGCCCCGTCTATTCCGACCAGCTCCAACAGCTCCTCGGCCAACCCCCGCGTGATCCCCGCGCTGAGCTGACCCAATGGCACAAGGACATGGCCGCGTCGCTGCAAAAAGTTTACGAAGAACGCTTCTTCTCGCTGGTGCGCACCCTTTCCGCCCGCACCGGCATGAAAAAACTCACCCTCGCCGGCGGTTGCGCCCTCAACTCCCTCGCCAACGGCAAGCTCTTCGACCAGACCGACATCCAGGAAGTTTACATCCAGGCCGCCTCCGCCGACGGCGGCACATCGCTGGGCGCAGCGCTTTACGTCCAGCACGCCATCCTCAACCAGCCCCGCAGCTTCGTCATGGAACACGCCTATTGGGGCCCCGAATACACCGACGAGGACATTCGCCTCGCCGTCGCTTCCGGCGTTTCCGGCTCGGGTGGCGCAAATGGCGCTTATGGCGATCTGAATGTCGAAACGTTCGAGGATGAATCCGCCCTGCTCCGCGAAACCGCCGCCGCCATCGCCGC
>JBGPEF010000518.1:0-4234 GCA_041482675.1 Tepidisphaeraceae bacterium
GTAGCCGCTCATTCCTGCGAACACCCGACGGTTCTTTCGAACACCTTGGCAAACAATTGGCTGCGGCTGCGGGCTGACCAGATCTCCAATTCGGCATCACCGCGCGCCTTGACCAGGATGTCCACCTTGCGATCGCGGATACGGCAGCGCAGCTCGGTGATGACCGCGCTGTTGCTGCGATCCAGGCCGTCGGCGATCCGCAGCAGGGCAGCGCCGACGCGGACGATCTGGCGATCCTTCTCGCGCAGCTTGCCGTAGCTTCGATGCGAGCCGCGGGGGAAGGCCTTGCGGTGATAACGAGTGATGTTGCCCATCAGCCTGATCTCGCGCGGCGAGAAGGGCTCCAGGTTGCCGTGGAGGATCAGGTACATGCTGTGCTTGTGGTGCTTCTTCCGCCCCACCAGCCAGCCGATATCGTGCAGGAGCGCGCCATACTCGATCAGCTCGCGCTGGCGAGCGCCCAGGCCGTGAAGCGACTTGAGCTGGTCGAAGAGGCGCACGCTCAGCTTCGCCACCTGCTCACTGTGGGCCTGCTGCCAGTTGCAGCGGCGGGCCAGGTCGATGACCGAGCGGCGGCGGGGATCGGGCACATCGCGGCGCACCTGAAGTTCCGGGCGATGCCGGGCCAGGTAATCGATCAGCAGCCCCTCGCGCAGCGCGGAGTTGCAGATCCGCATCCGCTTGATTTCCAGGCGCTCGAAGAGCCTGTTGACGAGCAGCGCGCCGGCCAGGATCTGGTCCTTGCGGTCCTCATCGAGGCCCTTCAATCGCACGCGATCCTTGGAGCGGCTCTCCAGGAGATCGCTCACCAGTTTCGCCAAATCTGGTGCATGAATGAAATGTTCGGAGTCGCCGTTGGAGCTGCTGTCATCCCCGCACAGGGCGGCGAGAGTCTCGATCGTCCCGCTGGTGCCGATGGCGCCGATTGTCTTGTGATTCTTGATTGTGGCGACCAGCGACTCCAGCTCCTGGTCGTAATGTCCCAGCAGGGCTTTGAGCTCATCGCCGCTGATCGGATCGGACTTCACGAATTTGGCGGTCATCCGCGCAGCGCCCAGCTTGCGGCTTTCCAGCATGAGTGGCCGCTCGGCGTCGCCGACGATGAACTCGACGCTGCCACCGCCGACATCGAAGATGAGGTGCGGGCCGGAAAGCTCGATCTCGTGCCTCACTCCCAGATAGATCAGGCGGGCTTCTTCGCGGGCGCTGATGACGCGAACGTGCAGGCCTAATTCGCGGCGGGTGCGCTGCACGAAGTCGCCGCCGTTTTCGGCCTCGCGCACGGCGCTTGTGGCGACGGCGACCACGCGCTCGCACTGGCGGCGCACCGCCTCCTCCTGGAAGCGGCGAAGCGTTTCGACCGCGCGATCCATGGCTTCATAAGTGAGGCGGCGGGAGGGGAAGGAGATGCGGCCGAGGCCCACCATCTCCTTCAATCGCCACAGGGTGGTCAGGCCGCCGTCGGCGTCGGCCTGGGCGATCACCATGTGAATGCTGTTGGAGCCGACGTCGATGGCGGCGATGCGGAATTCGGAGTTGGCCTTGCGGCTCAGGCGCGACCGCCTGGCGAGCGCTGGGCTCGGATTCGCCATCCCGCGATGTGTAGCTAAATGCCGTGTGGATTCGACCATGAATTGCGCTAAGGCAGGATTAAGCGGTGGCAGCGATGGGTTGAACCGGGTCGGCGATGATCCGGCGCGAGACGGGTCCCATGGAGGTCGCGACCCACCGGCCATCCTGCTGGATGCATCCGCAGCGCCGCAGCCAGGCGACGACATCGAGATCGGTGACCGATCGGTTGAGCTCGTTGGAGAGCTGCGCACGGACGCTTTCGATGTCCACGGGGACAGAGTGATAGTGCATCTGTTTTTTGACCTCCGGGCAGCGGCGATCGGCGCCATTGTGAGATGAAGCCGCTGTCTCGATTCCGAGTGCTGAGCAGGATCACCCAAGGCATCGGATCTGTCTATCTTAGGCCGGGAAGCCAACAGATTATTCACCGATAATTCACAGTCGCGAGAGGCGAATTGTGGACAACTGTAAATATTGTCGATGTATGATGTTACGTCGAAATCAGCCGCCCCAGTTTTGCGATCATGGGCTGAAGTTCCTTGCGGCCGATCAGGCTCAACGCCTGCTCGATTGAGAACCAGGATCGCTCGCGGCAGTATTCTTCCAGGAAGTGCTCGTCCATCTGGGTGACGCGCAAGGCATAGACGCTGACGAGCATGTCCGCCCATTGTTTGCGGTAGAGGAATTCGCCCAGGGGTTCGGCGAGCAATTCCCCATGCAGGCCGGCCTCTTCGGCGGCTTCGTTGAGGGCGGTATCGCGCAGGGTGCGGCCGAGATCGACGCGGCCCTTGGGAATTCCCCATGGCTTGTTGCTGCGGCGGATCAGCAGTATCTCCAGCCGGCCATCCTCGAGGATGCGAAACGGAATGGCCGCCGCCTGACGCACGAACGGATTTTGAGCTGCGGCCATCGAGGGGATTATAGCGATGGGTGGCGGGGCTTTGGGGTATCATGGCGGCATCACCATGAAATGGCTTTCTCTGGCATTCGTGTGCGCTCTCGTGTGGTCGGCATGTGCGATTCGGGCGGCCGATGAGGCGAAGACGGGGGCGTATCACACCACGTTCACCGATCGGTCTCCCCTGAGTTCCATTGAGACGCAGGCGAAGCGTTTTGGGTGGTCGATGACAGCGTGGAAGGCATCGGAATATGAGAAGGATTATGACCTGGGGGCGGAGTCGTTTGAGGTGAATGTTCCGGAGAGCTACAAGGCGGGGGATGGGTGGGGGCTGTTTGTGTGGGTGAGTGCGGGTGGGGGCGGCGGGCTGCATGGGGATTGGCGCGAGGTACTGGAGAGGCACAAGCTGATCTGGATCGGGCCGAACAAGGTGGGAAATGAGCGCGCGGTCTGGTGCCGGATGGGGCTGGCGATCGATGCGGTTCATAACCTGAAGAAGCGGTATGACATCAGCCCGAGTCGGATTTATATCTCTGGCGCGTCGGGGGGTGGGCGGGTGAGCAGCATGCTGGGGGTTTGCTATCCGGATATTTTTAAAGGGGGGATGTACATCATCGGGTGCAATTATTATCGCGAGATGGCAGCGCCCAATGCGGGGGGGCAGGTGTGGCATCGGGGATATGCGCCGCCGCCGGGGGAGATTTTGATTCAGGCGAAGAAGAATGTTTCGCACGTGCTGCTCACCGGCGAGAGGGACCCCAATCGGGAACAGACGCAGGTTTATTATGAGAAGGGGTTCAAGAAGGATGGGTTTTTGCATGTGACCTACCTCGAAGTGCCGGGGATGGGACATCAGCCGCCGAACAGTGAATGGTTTGAGAAGGGTTTGCTGGCGATGGAGGAGATGAAGCCGGCCGGGGCGGTTGCGGCGACGTTGCCGGCCAGTAGCGCGGTTGCGGTTGCGAACAGTGGCGATGATTCGGCCGCGAATGGGGCGTTGAAGGCAGCGCGGGAGCTGGCGGGGAAGGATGTGGTGGCGGGATATGGGGCGTTTTTGGAGGTGGCGAGGAAGTACTCGAAGTCGGGGGTGGCGAAGACGGCTTTGGAGGAGGCGGACAAGTTGATGGAAAATGCGGAGAATCGGAAGAGGATCGAGTCGGCCGCGGAGGCGGATAAGTTGTTGCGGGTGGCGCGGGTGTATGCGGAGAACAAGCTGTGGCGGGAGGCGCGGAGCCGGTTGGAGAAGATTCTGGCCGATTTCCCCGATGCGCCGGCGGCGAAAGAGGCGAAGGAACTGTTGCGGCAGATAGGGCCAGGATAAGGGGATGGATTTTCGATTTTCGATTTTCGATTTGCGATTGGGGGGAGGATTGGCTTCGTTTGGTAGTGCGGAATTTTGGCTTGGGGGTGGGCGAGGGGTAAGAAAAGTGTTTTGAGGTGGGAAATCGACAAATGGTTGTGGGGGCGAGGGTTGCGCTGTTGGTAGAGGGGTAAAAACCGACCAAAACCGACCAAAACCGACCAAAACCGACCGAAACCGACATGGAAACGACCAAAACCGACATGAAACCGACGGGAAACCGACATGAAACCGACGGGGAAGCGACGTAAAGGGACAAGGGACATGGGACAAGGGACGAGGGGCGAGGGGAAGAGATGGGCGGGGGGGAATGGGAAACTATGCACACCGGGCCTCGCGGGGAGGCGTCTGATGGGGATCATTGTCCCAGTTGAGTAGCGAGCTCGATCGGGTGATCGGCTCCA
>JBGPEF010000519.1:0-4233 GCA_041482675.1 Tepidisphaeraceae bacterium
CCAAGCGAACCCGTTCCTCGGCCTCCAGCCGAACGATGTACTTTTTCATGCCGATCCTCCATGATCGCGGGCAAAGTGCCCAAGATCAGCATCGGCAAGATGACCTGTTTACCCGTAGAATTGGTGGTGTCAGACCACTAGGGGGATTTCTAAAAACCGCCGCGAAAATCGCGGAGAACACTGGATGCAGCCCATCGGCGCTGGTTGAGCCCCCGTGCCGGTAACAGGTGTTCTCCGCGCCTTCGCGGCGGGGGTTTTGTAGCGCAGCCTTTCCAGGCTGCGGATGCAGGCTGAAAGCCTGCACTACAACGCGGGATCTTGGCGCGACATCATTCCACATCATCCCAATTATCATCCCCGCCGGCCAAGGGGGGCCGGCGGCGGGGGGAATTATCTCCGCCGAACGGAAGTCTGCGGATCAACAATGGGTGAGTCGTTGGCACGGCGGCTGAAGCCGCCCCTACGTTCGGCGTCCGGGTGAACGTTTCGCCTGGCCTGCTGGTAGTATGTGCTCTCATGCGGTAATCTGATGGGCTGCGCGTTGTTTTGCGGCGGTTTTCGGGAGAATTGATGGCCGGTCGTGGCGAGAAAAAGATCAGGACGGTGGCGTTTGTGAGCCTGGGGTGTCCGAAGAATCTGGTGGATTCTGAGCGGATGCTGGGGCTGCTGGCGGAGGATGGGCTGGCGATAACGGCCGACCATGCGGCGGCGGATGCGATCGTCATTAATACGTGCGGGTTTTTGGAGGCATCCAAAGAGGAGTCGCTGGGGGAGATTCGGCGGGCGGTGGCGATGAAGAGCGAGGGGAAATGTCAGCGGGTGGTGGTGGCGGGGTGTCTGGTGCAGAGGCATAAGACGAAATTGCTGAATGATGTTCCGGAGATCGACCGGCTGGTGGGGGTTTTTGATCGGGAGCACATTGTGGAGGCGGTGCGCGGGAAGGAGAACCCGCGGCAGGAGCATGGGCATTTTCTGGGGAAGTATCACGATCTGTCGAAGGAATTGGCGGAGACCCACGGATTAAAATCCGTGGGCGTTGAGAAGGAAACCAAGACGACGCGGTTGCCGGTGTTTGAGAATGACCGGGCGCGGTTTCGGCTGACGCCGCGGCATTATGCGTATTTGAGGGTTTCGGAGGGGTGTAATCAGGGGTGTTCGTTCTGCACGATTCCATCGATTCGGGGGTTGATGAGGTCAAAGCCGATTGAGCAGATTATGCTCGAGGCGAAAGAGTTGGCGGCGGATGGGGCGGTGGAATTGAATTTGATTGGGCAGGATACGACATCGTTTGGGACGGATATTGGATATGGGGCGGGGTTGTCGGGGTTATTGAAGACGCTGGATCGGAAATTGGATGGGGATGTGCGGTGGGTGAGGTTGATGTATGCGTATCCATCCTGCTTCACCGATGAAATGATTCGGACGATTGGGGAGAGTTCACGGATTGTGAAATATATCGATATGCCGCTTCAGCATATTAATGATGAGATGCTCACACGGATGAAGCGAAGAGTGACTCGCAATGAGATTGAAGTGTTGCTTGAGAAACTAAGGAACTGGGTCCCCGGCATCGCGATCCGCACCACTTTCATCGCCGGTTCGCCGGGAGAGACGCAGGAGCAGCACGAGGAACTCGTGAAATTCGTCCGCAATTTCGGCTTCGACATGATGGGCGTCTTCCCCTATTCCCAGGAACCCGGCACACCGATGGGGAAGATGGACGGACAATTGCCGGATGAATTGAAGCAACAGCGCGTGCAGGAACTGATGCTCGCACAACAGGAAGTGGCCTTCGCCAAGGCTCGCTCGATGAAAGGCAGGAAAGTCGAAGTCCTCGTCGACCGCCCCGCCGACCGGGATGAAGACAAATGGGTGGCCAGGGCGACATTCCAGGCGCCGGAGATTGATTCCACCACGCTCGTTAACGCAGAACGACTTTATCCGGGGCAATTGCTCCAAGTCAGCGTGAGCGGCGCGGAGGGGTATGACTTGGTCGCTGACCTGCCCAAGTCCAAGTCGCGCAGTCTGCGGGTGGTCAGTGGGAAGTGCTAGCGTCGGTCGGGCGCGGAAGATTTCTTGCCCTCAGTCAATCAACCAACGCACAAACAGCCGCAGCGGATTACGCAGCACAGGCCAATGGCCGGTGTATTCACGAAGGATCAGCAGCACCAGTGCCGGAAAACTTGCGAAGATGATGCTATAAAAAGTGGAAGTCGAGCGAATCAGACTACCCAGCAGGCCGAATGCGAACACATGCTGAACGACTCCCGCGGCCCATGGCACGAACCAAAGCCCCAGGGCGATGATCAGGAGACGAGGCTCGCTGCGTTTCCACAAAATGACCGCGCCAGCCGCAACAAAGAAGTCCACCAGCCCCATCGAAACTGAAATAAGCGTGCGGATGCTCTGGTAGCTGTGCGAGGTGAGTACCAGAACTCCGCTGGATTGCGGACGCGGCTGGAGCACCTGGTAAATGTACCTGCCCAGCCCCGTGAGCTCTGCCAGGCAGAGAAGGAGCACCATGATCGAGATCGTCTTCAGCAGCCGCGGCCATGGCCCGATGAGCTGCGGCGAAGACTCGATCTGAATAACCAACTGCGGTTCCATCTGCTACCTCGCGTGGTGGGCGCGCAAGATGAGGATCACCATGATCGGGAAACTATTCATGTGGAACGCGCCCAGGATGGAATTGAAGAGGAACGAGAGCGTCTCGCTGCCGGGCCGCAGGAACGACCAGGCAAGAAATGTGACAAACCAGAGCACGACGATCGCCCAATGCCCGGCGAGAATGAGACGCTGTGAGCCGCTGCGAAGAAGATTGACAGCGCCCATGATCAGCAGCAAGCCAATGACCACCTCGATGAGCGATCCGATGGCCATGAAGAAATAGTCAGAACCAGAGACAACGAATCCAGACGTGCTGGAACTCCGCCAAAGCAGCCGAGCCCCGGGGATCGTCAGACCAATCCGTGCAGCGGCGTAGATGAGCGTGATAATGGCGACAATCTGAAGTATTCGCGGCCACGGATGGTCGGTGCGGTCTCGATAGCCGATGGTGGGGATTGACGCCGACACCTGTCTCCCGGTGCTCACGCAATCATCCGCCTGCTTTGCCCGCCCGTCAATGCGCTGCTGACTGCGTATGACGTGTTGGCGGAGTTGCCGAGGCGAGCTTCGAGGAGCCTAAAGGTTGTCGGTGCGTCTTCGAGTACTCGTGCAGGGTAAGGACGACCATCAGGGGAAAGGTGGCGGGGATGATCGCCCGGATGCCCGTAACTGAGATGTATTCGAGGAACTGTCCGCGGTACAAGTACAGCGGCAAAATCAAGCCCAAGAACCAGATCGCGAGCCAGAGTCGAGCGGTGATCATGAGCACCCGATGCCAGCGGCCGCGGTGCCAAAAGCGGAAGGCGACTGCGAGCATCACGGCGCCGATTCCGATCCGGGCGGCGGCCAGAAGGGCGCGGGAGGCTTGATACTTGTGGGCCTCCGAATTGTAGCTCGCGCGCCCCAGTGACCCCTGGTTGAGGATCGAGTGAAGCGCAAATCCGGCGTTGACTGTGGTGACGATGGCGAAGATGAGGCTCATAGCGGCGACGATCCGGAGAATGCGCGGCCAGCCGGATGAGGCGTGATCAGTGGCGTTGAGGGGGATGACGAGCTGGGGATCCATTTTATCTCGACGGATAAGCGCGCATCAGCAGGATTACCACGAACGGAAACAGGTTCCGCTCCGTGCCATCCAGGAGCGATCCCATGAGCAGGTTGTAATATCCCAAAGCGGGTTGAAGGATCAGGCTGAGCACCGTGCCGATAGGCCAGAGTGCGATCAAGATCCAGAAGCCGATGAGCATGAGGCGATGGGAGGCGCCGCGGAGAAGTTTGGCAGCGCCCCAGATGAGCATCGCTCCGATCGCCACTTCCAGGGCGAGGGCGATCGACCACAACCAGTATTGGCCGCTCGTCGCGGGGATTCTGGGAGTTCGGCGCAGCGGCCAGATGATCATCGCGGAGCTGGCGGCCTCGCCGATGTTGGCAGCCCCGTAGAGCAGAGTGAGGACGGCGATGAAGCGGAGGATGGACGGCCAGGGCATGGGTGGATTCTGGCCGTAGGCCATGGTGAGCGGTGCGGTTTGATGCACGGTGGACATGGGGATGGAAGTGAATCATCGGTCGGCTGTTAAAGGTAAATAGAACTGTCACCCTGCGGTTGCAATAGAAGTGTCACCCCGA
>JBGPEF010000520.1:0-4226 GCA_041482675.1 Tepidisphaeraceae bacterium
CGATGAAGCAATTCCAGCAGTGCCCGGCCAGCGCGTGATGCCCATTCACGCCGGTGAGAAGCGGCTCCGTATATCCATGAAGATCACCGTAATCCGTGCCGGCGAATTGAACACCGAACACCTGCGACTCTGGGCAGTGCTTCAGGACAATGAGCCCGCCTTGCATAGCCCCTATTTCTGCTCCCAATTTACGCAGGCGGTCGCGGCCGTTCGGGATGACGTTTTCGTGGCAGTCATGGAAGACGCGGGACGAATCGTCGGCTTCTTTCCGTTCCAGAAGGGCCGATTGCGAATGGGCCGGCCCGTTGGCGGCGCACTCTCCGACTTTCAGTCGGTGATCGCCCCCGAAGACTTCAAGTTCGATGCCGAAGCGCTGGTGCGAAAATCCGGCCTGTGCCTCTGGGATTTCGATCATCTAATTGCATCACAGAATACTTTTGTCCCCCATCATCGCGCCACAACAAGCTCTCCTTACATCGATCTGTCGAAAGGATATGAGGAATATGCCCGCCAGCGCCGCGAAGAGGGCTCCGAGCAGATCAAAAAAGCGGGCAATCTTCGCCGAAAGGTCGAACGCGAGATCGGGCCGCTGGAATTCTCGGTGCATAAAGCAGACGACTCCGCCCTTCGCCAACTGCTCGCATGGAAGTCCCAGCAATACCTCACCTCCGGCGCCACTGACGTTTTCAGCTACGATTGGACCGTCGCTCTCATCCGCCGCCTGATGGAAACCCAAACCCCCGACTTCGCCGGCATGCTTTCGCTGCTCTCTATCAACGGCCGCGTCATCGCCGCGCACTTTGGAATGCGCTCCAAAACCACCTGGCATTACTGGTTCCCCTCCTACGACGAGGAATTCTCAAAATTCTCGCCGGGCCTTCTCCTTCTGCTGAAAATGGCCGAGGCCGCGCCCGCCATGGGCATCACCCGCATCGATCTGGGCAAGGGCGAATCGCAATACAAACAGCGCCTCGCATCCGGCCAGACGTCCATCGCCGAAGGCAGCGTCGTCGTCCGCCCCTGGGTGTCGATGTGGCGAAAAGTTCGGCGAAGTACGGAGAACTGGAGCGGCGCATTTGGGCCGGTCGGCAGCGTCCCCGCGAAACTGTTGCGGCGCGTCGATCGGAAACTGCGGTTTCGATGATGGAAATGGCGAGCACAGATCCGGCCACGCAGATCGCTGAGCATCGGCCGCTTTACACGCTCCCAGCGCGAGCGTTTCGCAGGGCGGGGCGCATCGTCATCGATCTCTGGCGAAAATATGTGCGGAACCGGCATCATGTTTATTCCCGCCCCGCGCCAACTGGCATCATTCCGTTGCCCGCCGATCTGGTCATCGCGCGAATCGATGCGTTTGAGACGGCCGCTCCGTGGATGGGCTTAATTCGTGCGCGGCGGACGGAGAAACATCTGGAACTGATGCGGCGCGAGCTGGCCGCGCACGGAGTCATGTGGTTGGCCCTCATGGATGGAAAGCTCGCGGGGTTCCTTTGGAGCCGCAATGGGAGGCACATTCCCAAATGGTTCGTGCCATTGAGTGATGACGATCTGCAATTCTTCGCTGCCGTCACGTTCGACGAATTTCGCGGCCGCGGAATCGCCCCGGCGATGATGCGTTACATCATGCAACAGGAAATGAACGGCCGCGGCACCGCGTATGTGGATTGCGCCCAGTGGAACGCGCCGGCGGCGCGGTTCTTCGAGAAGGCCGGATTCTCGCGGATCGCGACGATGAAGAGGTACTCGCATTAACACGCCAAAGACGGGCATCGTCGTCATTGGTCGCAACGAAGGCGAGCGGCTGGTCCGCTGTCTGGAATCGGTCCTCACGAATGACGCGGCCGTGGTCTACGTCGATTCGGGATCGACCGATGGCAGCGTGGCCAGGGCGAAGGAGATGGGGGCGAAAGTCATCGAGCTGGATCGGACAACTCCCTTCTCCGCCTCGCGCGCCCGCAACGCCGGATTCGCAGCCCTGCATGAGCAGGGACAATTCGATTCCGTGCAGTTCGTCGATGGCGATTGCGAAATCCTCGACGGCTGGATCGAGGCGGGAAGTCAATTTCTGCACGATAATCACAGTTTTGCCGCGGTCTGCGGCGGGCTGCGCGAGCGTGATCCAAATCAATCGATCTACAACGGCATTTGCGATGTCGAATGGAGCGTCAAAACCGGCGAGGCCGAGGCTTGCGGCGGCGTGGCGATGTATCGGGTGAGCGCGCTGGAAGCGGTGGGGGGGTTCGATGCCAGCGTCGCGGCCGGCGAGGAGCGGGAATTGTGCGCCCGGCTTCGCGAAAAAGGCTGGAAGGTCATGCGGCTCGATGTGCCCATGGCCACCCACGACTCGGCCATGACGCAGTTTAGCCAATGGTGGAAGCGCGAAATTCGCGCCGGCTACGGCGGCCTGGATGTTGCCACGCGCTTCGAAAAAGGCGAGGGCAATTTCAGCCGGCAGGTGAAGAGCGCCCGCGTGTGGGGGCTGGTCTGGCCAAACCTGCTGATCCTCATCACCATCGTCGCCGCGGGCGTTCGCGGCCCAGGCGCGGCCATCGTCGCCGCCGCTCTCGTGTTCCTGATCTGGCCGCTGCAAATGCTTCGCATCGCCGTGCGAACGCGCCGCCGCGGCCGATCGGTGGGCTTCTCTCTCGCCTATGGCTTCTTCGTGATGCTGGCGAAATGGGCCCAGCTCAGGGGCCAATTCAGGTACATCATGGACCGCGGTCACGGCCAGCACGCGCGGCTGATCGAGCACAAAGCCCCGGCCGTCGCAGGAGGTGGACAATGAAAACTGAATCCGCCTGGCGCGCCGATCTGAAACGGTATCCACCCAGGCCCTTCCTGCGCGAGCAATCCATCTGGGCGGTCGCGGTCTATCGCTTCGGCCAGTGGAACGACCGCCAGCGCCGGGGCATCGTGCAGTGGAGTTTCAACAAGCTTTACTGGCTGCTCTTTCGCGTCGTGGAGACGCTCACCGGCATCAGCATTCCGAAAATGGTGGAGGTTGGGCCGGGGCTGCGAATCCACCATTTCGGAAATATCTTCATCCACAGCAACGTCCGCATCGGCGCCAATTGCACGCTGCGGCAGGGCGTGACCATCGGCAATCGCCACGAGAACGGCCCGGTTCCGGTGCTCGAGGATGATGTGGAGCTTGGCGCTTATGCCCAGATTCTCGGCGATGTTCGCATCGGCCGCGGGGCGAAAATCGGGGCCATGAGCGTCGTGCTGTGCGATGTGCCGCCCGGCGCGACGGCCGTGGGCGTACCGGCGCGAATTGTCGAAGAAGGGCACGATGAGCCGCCGAAGCTGCTGACGCCCGGGCCAATCAGGATGCGGGCTTGAAAACGGACATGGTCAATTCGGCGATCGTCTCGGCACTGACGCACACGATGCGAGTGGGCGTCATCGGCGCGGGCAAGATTTCCGAAGAGCATCTGCGATTTTTATCGGGGCACAAGGGAATTGAGCTGGCGGCGGTCTGTGATCTATCGGAAGTGCTCGGCCAGTTTACCGCGGAGAAATTCGCGGCGCGTGCTTCCTACACCGATTATCAGGAGATGCTGCGGGAAGCCCGCCCGCAGGTCGTCCACGTGCTGACTCCAGCGCACACGCACATGCGAATCGTCAGCGACTGTCTCGAGGCCGGCGCACATGTCATTGTCGAAAAGCCGATCGCTCCCACGCACGCGGAATTTCGCCAGCTCTGGCGCATCGCCCAGAAAAAGAACCGGCGCCTGATCGAGGATCATAACTATCGCTTCAATGATCAGGTGCTCCGGCTTGAGGAATATGTCGCGCAGGGCCGGCTTGGAGCGATTCAGGAAGTCGAAGTGCGATTGTCACTTCCCATCCGTTCTCCTGGCGGGCGATATGCCGATGAAAATCTGCCGCATCCCAGCCACAAGATGCCCGCGGGCGTGCTGCACGAATTTGTCACGCACCTTGCCTATCTGGCGCTGCGATTTATGCCGGGATTCGAGCGCGTCCGGGCGGCGTGGAACAATTTGGGCGGCGGCGAGCTTTTCCGCTTCGATGATCTCGATGCAATGATCGTCGGCGCGAACGTGCGCGGCCGAATTCGCTTTTCATGCCATACCGGCCCCGATTGCTTTTCACTGGTCGTTCGCGGCTCGCGCGGCTGGGCCGAAACTGATCTGTTCCACCCTTTTATGCGGATCATCGAGCCGCGAAAAGTCGGCCAGCAGCTTTCGCCGCTGGCCAACCAG
>JBGPEF010000521.1:0-4189 GCA_041482675.1 Tepidisphaeraceae bacterium
CCCGGGACGAGTTTGATGATTTTGAGCTTTTCGATTTTGTGATCGAGGCGGCCGATTTTGGTTTCGTCCAGCTCCATTTTGCCCCAGGCCTGGGCGTTTTCCTTGGCCATGGCTTTGACGAGCTTGACGATGGAGTCGCGTTCATCGAGGGAGAGGCGGACGAGTTTTTTCTGGGCCTCGGTGGCGGCGGAGACGGCTTCATCGACGTTGGAGAAGATGCCGTGCTGGCCGGTAGTTTCGGAGAGCGATGAAGCTCGGCGCGGAGCCTCCGTGGCCGGCGCGCTGGCGCGGCCGGAGGAGCGATTGCCGAGCCGGCGCATCACTTCACTGACGACATCCTGGACGAGGGCCTGGTTCATGATTTCCTCCCGCGATCATCGTTGGCCTGATAAAAGCTTTTGCCGCCGAAGACGGCCGAATCGACGATGCCGACGACGAGGGCATCGGCCGGCAGGTTTTTGGTGTGTTCGGTCATGCGGGCGCTGGAGCCCTGGACGACGAGGACGAGCTGGCCTTCGCCGCAGCCGACGGAGTCGAGGGCGACGATGGCGCGGCCGGTATTGCCGAGGGATGAGGGCTTGTTGGACTCGTCGAATTTGACGTTGAGGGGCTCGACGACGAACAGCTTTTGGCCGTTGAGCGTCTTGTCCTTGGTCGTCGCGACGACGTGGCCGGTGACTCTTGCGAGAAACATGGTGCTCCTCGTGGCACGGGCGTCTCGCCCGTGTCTTGGAATATCACGGGCAGGATGCCCGTGCCACAGTTACCCCATCTTCGCCACATCCTGATGCGGGCGGGGGATCACGTGAACAGAGACCACCTCGCCCACGCGGCCGGCGGCTTCTGCGCCGGCGTCGACGGCGGCGCGGACGGCCGCGACATCACCGCGAAGGGTGATGGAGACCAGGCCGCTGCCGACCTTGTGCTGTTCGACGAACTGGACGTTGGCGGCTTTGAGGGCCGCATCGCAGGCCTCGACGGCGGCGACGATGCCTTTGGTTTCGATTAGTCCGATTGCTTCTCCGTTTGCCATAAGATTCTCCTGGTAGCACGGGCGTCTCGCCCGTGGCACGGGCAAGATGCCCGTGTTACGTCAATGCTTCGACAGTTTGTCTTGCGACAATCAATTCTTCGTTTGTTGGAAGGATCCAAATTTGGGTGCGCGAGTGATCGGCGCTGATTTTGGTTTCGCTGCCGCGGGTGTTGTTCTTTTGGGGGTCGAGCTCGATGCCGGCCCAGTTGAGATTGCGGCAGATGTCGTTGCGGATGGCGACGCCGTTTTCGCCGATGCCGCCGGTGAAGGCGAGGACGTCGCAGCCGCCGAGTGCGACCAGATAGGAGCCGATGAAATGCCGGACGGATTCGACGAAGGCATCGATGGCCAGTTTGGCCCGGGCGTTTCCTTCAGCGGCGGCTTTCTCGACGTCGCGCATGTCGGGGGAGACGCCGCTGAGGCCGAGGATGCCGCCTTCTTTGCTGAGGCGGCGGAAGATTTCTTCGAGCGAGAGGCCGCTTTTGAGGAGCTT
The DNA here is from genome assembly GCA_041482675.1 of Tepidisphaeraceae bacterium. Classification (GTDB taxonomy): domain Bacteria; phylum Planctomycetota; class Phycisphaerae; order Tepidisphaerales; family Tepidisphaeraceae; genus JBGPEF01. The sequence continues at coordinate 1,527 of JBGPEF010000521.1, forward strand.
CTGCAAGGCGAAGCCATCGAAATCGCCGACGCGATTGTTGTGGGGGACGCCGGATTGGGCGGTCATTCCGAAGGAATTGGCGACGGATTTTCCATCCTCGATGGCGCAGATCGAGCAGGAGCCTCCGAGGTGACAACTGATTATTTTTTTGGCGGCCGGGAGTAATTCTTTTACGCGGGTGGCGATGTAGCGGTGGGATGCGCCGTGGAAGCCGTAGCGGCGGATTCCGAGTTTTTCGGTCCACTCGTGGGGGATGGCGTAGACCTGCCGGGCCTGGGGGATGGTTTGGTGGAAGGCGGTTTCGAAGGCGGCGACCTGGGGGACGTAGGGGAGTTTGGTTCGCAATGCTTTCATGGCGGCGATGTAGGGGGGATTGTGGGCGGGGGCGACGTCGGCGAACTGTTCCATGGTGGCGATCACGTCGTCGGTGACGCGCACTGCGCCGCTGATGGGGCCGCCGTGAACGGCTTTGAAGCCGATGGCATCGGGGACGCGGCCGAGGGTGCGAAGGATTTCGTCGATTACGTCGCCGTGGGTTTTGTGCGGCGATCCGGCCTGGCCGATTCGCTCATAGCCGCCGCGGGCAATGACTTCGCCGTCGCTGCTCATGTCGAGCAGCTTGAACTTGAAGCTGGTGCTGCCGAGGTTGGCGACGAAGACGAACATCGATTGCCTAGAGTGCGCTGGTTCCGGCGGCGGCGCCGAAGCCGGCGAGGAGATCGGAATGGGGACGGGCGATCACGTGGGAGGCGATCAGCTCGCCGACTTTTCCGGCGGCTTCCGCGCCGGCATCGACGGCGGCGCGCACGCTGCCGACGTCGCCGCGGACGATGGTGGTGACAAATGCGCCGCCGATTTGAATCGTCTTGACGATTTCAACGTTGGCGGCCTTGCCCATCGCGTCGGTTGCTTCGACGAGGCCGACCCAGCCTTTGGTTTCGATCATGCCGAGTGCGCCGCCGTACGAATTGTTGTTGCCATCTGCCATGAGAGTTCTCCAGTGTTGGTGGGGCGAGCCCCACCCTACGGGTTATCGCTTTGGTGCGGCCGCTGCGGGGGCTGTCGCGACTTTTTTGGTCTTGGGCATCATTCCGCCGAGGTCGTCGTGGGGGCGGGGAATGACGTGAACGCTGATGACCTGGCCGACGCGGCCGGCAGCTTCTGCGCCGGCATCGACGGCGGCTTTCACCGCGGCAACGTCGCCTTTGACGAAGGCGGTGACCATGCCGCTGCCGGCCTTGTCCCAGCCCATCATTTCCACGTTGGCCGCCTTGAGCATCGCGTCGGTGCCTTCCATGAGGGCCACCAACCCTTTGCATTCCAGCAGTCCCAGAGCATCGCTTTGCATAAAAGTTCCTTTCGGTATTTCGTGAGGTCGTTATTTCAATAGTTCCATGAACGTCGCGGTTTCAAGATCGCAGGCGTTGCCTTCATCGGTATCGATGTGCACTTCGAGAACGACTTTGGGGTGATAGCGGACCTTCACGCGATCGAAGGTGACACCACACGGGCCGGCAATGCGGAGCTTCATGTAGTCGGCATCCTTGACGCCGTAATACTCCATGTCGGCGGTGCTCATGTGGAGGTGGCGCTCAGCACGGATGACGCCTTTGCTGAGATGAATCGCGCCTTTGGGGCCGAGGATGGTGCAGCCGGGAGTATTTTCGTGGTTGCCGGAGATGCGAAGGGGGAGATCGATGCCGAGATAAATTCCGTCGGTGTAGCTGAGTTCGATCTGGGTGTAGTTGCGGGTGGGGCCGAGGATGCGGACGTTGGGGATGATTCGTTGGCGCGGGCCGACGACGGTGACGAGTTGCTCGGAGGCGAATTCGCCTTCCTGGTAGAGGTCTTTGAGTTTGGTGAGTTTTGAGCCGGGGCCGAAGAGGACTTCCACGTCGGCGGGGGTGACGTGCATGTGGCGTGCGGAGACGTTGACGACGAGGGGATGGGGTGGGCCGGAGGTTCGGGTGGTGGCGGAGCGTTCGATGGAGGGTGGGGGGGTGTTGCGTGAGCGGAGGCGCTCGCGGAGGACTTCGCGCACCAACTGTTCGACTTCCCGACGTTCGAGCGGCCTAGAGGCCTCCGCGACCATTTAGCATCTCCTGATCAAAATCTTCCAACATTATGCAGAATCAGTCAGAATATGTCAAGGGATGACGCAAAATGATTACAAATGACGGATTATGGGCAACTTATGGTCGAGTTTGGTCGTTTTCAGTCGCCGCGGTATTCGCAGGCGGAGGTGCAGGTTTCGTAGACGAATACGGAGCTGAGCAGGGGCAGGGATGGTTTGAGGCGCTTCCAGATCCAGCGGGCGAGGATTTCGCTGGTGGGGTTTTCCAGGCCGTCGATTTTGTTGAGGTAGAAGTGATCGAGTTGTTTGATGACGGGATCAGTGGCCGTTTTGATGTCGCCGTAGTCGATGAGATAGCCCTTTTTCTCATCGACGTTTCCTTCGACGACGACCTTCACGCGAAAAGAATGGCCGTGCAGGCGGCGGCATTTGTGGCCGTCGGGGAAGGTGGGCAGGTCGTGGGCTGCTTCGAAGTGGAAGGTTTTGCTGAGGCGAACGTTCATAAATCAGGTTCCGCGCGTGTGGCCAAAAAGCTCAACGTGGAGCCGCGGGCAGAAACGATAGCCGGTGCGCTTGCACAAATCAGCAA
>JBGPEF010000522.1:0-4183 GCA_041482675.1 Tepidisphaeraceae bacterium
CGCCAGCGCCATCAACTCATCCGGATTTCCCGCTGCCCCCAGCACATCGAGCTTCCCTTTCGCTTCCTTTTCCAGATCGTCATAGATCGAGCGATCCACATTCTTGCGAATCAAATCGTTAATCGCATTTTCCGCCAGCTTCCCGGCCTGCAAAGTCCCGCTGGAATCCTCCCCCGCCAGCGTGATGATCCGCATCTCCGGATCGCTGAGAATTTCCTGATACAACCGAACCGCCTTCGGATAATCCGGCCGCGCCTGAATCGCCTTAAGCCCCTCAATAAACCTCGCCCGGCTCAGCCGATAGTTCACCTTCTGCGATGGATTTCCCGCCGCCGCCGCCGCCCGATTGAATAGCTCCTCGGCCAGCGCAATCGACCCATTATTATTCTCAGCCCCCAGTTTCTGCGCGAACATCAGCGAATCGCTAAACGCCCGATCCCGCAATGGCCCCGGCCGCAAACTATTCAGCCCGCCCAGCACGCCAATCGCATCATCCAGCGCCTTGCGCGTCTCTTTCAGCTCCCGCGCATTGAACATCAGCTCCGCAAAAACCAGCCGCGCCTCCACATTGTTCGGATCGGCCGCGATCGCCGATTCATATTTCTGCCGCACGCCGGCGAGATCGGTATACACGCTGACGTTTTTCCCCGTGGCCACAATCACATGATCCGTCGTGGCCACCAGGTTGCCCGGCCCTTCCGTCTCCGACCACTCTCCGCCCTCCTTTGGAAAACGCTGCACCACCCGGCCGCTGGCGATGCTGACGATGTTCAGCGCCTTGTCCGAGCAGACCAGCACCGAATCGCGCGTCACAAACGGCCTGCCCAAAATGGAAGGAAACGGCTCAAACCACAGCGTCGAAGCCACATCCAGCCGCCGCTCATCATTCTTGTTCGGCGTGTAGGTCGTCCAGTTGAGGCAGAAAATCTTCGCCGAGTTTTCGCCGATTCGCGGCCCGCCCACGATCAGCTTTTCGCCGATCACGCCCAGCAGCATCGTCAGCTTGACGGTGTTGCCGTTGAATTCCATCTCGCGGTTGATGCGCTTGAATTCTTCCCCCGTGCCGGCATCGTAGATGAGCAAATGCCGCCCATCATTGGGCAGCACAAACACTTTTCCATCCTGCACGATCGCCGGATTGAATTCCCACGGCTTGGTGGCATCGCCCGTGGCCGTCATCGGCGCCCCGCCCCAGCCCCATCCGCCCATCCCGCCCCGCTGCCGCATGACAGCGTTCCCTTCCTCGCGCGGATAAATCGTCAGCCACGCGGTTGCCCCGCTGTAAGCGTCGATCGCCGCAATCGCGCCCAGGTTGGTATTAATGAAAACCCGTCCACTGGCGAAAGCCGGATGCGAAAGCGTGTCGTTGCTCAGCATCGGCGGCGCGCCCACGGCCATCCCCGCCACCTGCGACGAAGCGACATAGCAATTCCATTTATATTTGCCGCTCGGCAGGTCATAGCAAAAGAGATGGCAATCCTCCACGCCCGCCCCGCTGCTCCCGCGGGCGATGACATACACCTGGTCCCCAACCACCAGCGGCGACCCGCTGAATGAAAGGTTGCGCGCGTTGCCCGGGTTATTCGGCAGATCATTGGGATTGGCAACCCACCTTGGCTTGCCTGAAGTGCGCTCCAGACACACCAGCCGCGTCCCCCCTTCCGCTCCCCCCTGCCCCAGCAGCGCCCGCATGTCCTGCTGGCCCATCACCCCAAGCACCGCATCATCCGTCAGCGTCAACGTGTGCTGCCGCGGCGCCATCACCGTCAACGCCAGCCATTGCGGGTCCAGGTTCGCGACAAGGTTGGTGATATTCTGCCCCGGCAGCCAGAATTGCCCATTGCGCGCGCCGCCATAGGTCTGGTTCCACCCCGCCAACGGCACGCCGCTCTCCAGATGCAATGCGTAAACCCGATACCCATCCTGGAAAAACATCTCGCCGCGATCCACGGCCGGAATCACCCCCATGGTCGCGCCGCTCCCGCGGGCCGTTTCCCATTGCGCCATGATCGCCTGTTTGGTCTGCTCCGGCTGGCCCGTCAGCGGCGGGCCGGGAAGCGGAACGCTCCACACCCGCGCCCCCGGCTTGGCCACCGCCGTCGAAACGGCCGAACGCGTCACATCGCCGTTGACCATCCGATACGAATCGCCCCCCCCACCCGCCGCGATCGGCGCCTTCGACGCCAGTTGCTGATCCACCGCCTCCGAAAACTTCATGTCATGCCCGGCGATGCTGCCAATGTCGTTGGGAAAATTGGTGTGCAAATCCTGGGCGCGCTTCGCCGCCATCGCCTCATTCCCGGCCAGGTGATACGCCACCGCCGTGCGAAACAGAATGCTCCCCCGCTCCGCCGCGATCCCCGGATGCCATTCCAACAGCCGATCGCCAATCCACGCCGCCGCAGAGAACTCCCCCTGCTCCAGATACAAATCGATCAGCCGAATCCCCGCCGTCCTGGCCGAATCGGTGGCAAAATAAAGCGAAAAAATCCGATGCAGCGCCCCCAGATCATCCCGCCGCGCCTGCTCGAGCAACGTCCCCGCCTGCGGCTCAAAGCGCGCCTTGTAAACCGTCAGCCCCTCATCCGGCCACCGCGCCAGCCGCTCCTGCACGGCCACGGTAACGCTGGCATATTTGATCGCCTGCCCTTTCTCATTGGTAACCGTCGGCACCACCCGGTCCTGATATTTCTCCAGAATTTCCTGATACACATCCGCCGATTTGTGCCACTCTTTCAGCCGCTCCATCCGCTTGCCCAGCTCAAATTTGTCGGCCGCGATCGCCGAGTCCCGCACATAAACCCCCTGCTGCGGATCCACCGGCCCCGACCCCTCCAACTGCAACTGCCCCCCATTAAAAATAATCCGCGCCGCACCCACCCCGACAGCGCCGCAAATGATGGTAGCGACGAGTGAAGACCGGATCAGCCATCGATGGCGCGAGTTTAAAGACATATCAAGCTCCAACAGGGTGGCATGGGCAGCTCCGGGTAGAAAAACTCAGATGCCCGTGCTCTTCTGAACCCCGAACCCCTAACCTCCAGTTCGGGTGGCATGGGCAGCTCCGGGTAAAAAAACTCCGATGCCCGTGCTCTCCTTCTGATCTGCGCAAATCTGCGTCATCTGCGTCATCTGCGTTCAACTCTTCTCTTCTATCTTCTGACTTTTGTCTTCTGACTTCTCTCCTAAAAATACTTCATCCACAACGCCCCCAATCGTTTCACCTCCTCCGCCTCTATTCTCGTCTTATCCGACCATATTCCCAGTGCCAGCGCACTCTGCGCCGGCGACACCGCCAATTGTCCCCTCCGCTCGCCCAGCAGCCGGATCGTCCGCCGGATCACCTCCAGCGCATTTTGCGTCGCCGCCGCCAGGTTGCCAATGATCTCCTTGAGCAGTTCATCCTTGCTCTTCTCCACCTCCCCCGCCGCCAACGCAGGCTTGTTCCGCCAACAATCATAGTCGGTCACCAGCGCCAGCAGCGCATAACTCATTTCCGCCTCCCGCGCCAGCTTCGCCTCCGGCATCGCCGTCATCCCAATCAAATCTCCCCCCCACAGCCGATGCATCAAACTCTCCGCCCGCGTCGAAAACGCCGGCCCCTCTATGCACACATAACACCCCCGCCCATGCACCTGATATCCCGACGCTTGTGCCACTGGCAGCTTGCTGCCAGTGCTTTGGGACGACGGTGCCTGCTCCTGGCCTCCCTGTGGCGGGGCTTGCCCCACCTTGCTTTCCTCCTCCGCCGCCCCCCGCGCCCCTTCCATCAGAATCTGACGCAAAACCGCACAAAAAGGTTCCGCAAACTCCACGTGTACCGCCGCCTTCTCATAAAACGTATTGCCCCTTTTATGGGTCTTGTCGATGATCTGATCCGGAATCACCAGGTCCCGCGGCCGAAACTCCTCCCGCAAACTCCCCACCGCCCCGCTGGCAATCACGTGCGTACACCCCAGCTCCTTCAGCGCAAAGATATTCGCCCGATACGGCACCATCGATGGATTCAGCAAATGCCCCGCCCCATGCCGCGAGAGCAGCATCACGCTTAGTCCCTCCCATTCGACCTCAATAATCGCATCACTCGGCCGCCCAAACGGCGTGTTCACCTCATGCCGCACCCCCGCCGCCGCCCCCCGCCCCCACCCCATACCCGACCCCCCCCCCCCCCCGCGGGGAAGAG
>JBGPEF010000523.1:0-4168 GCA_041482675.1 Tepidisphaeraceae bacterium
AGATCACCTTCCCGCTCTTCGCATCCACGCAATGCAAAAAAATCCCCATGAACGGCCAAATCCCCGCCGCAAAATAAACCCGTCCACCCTCCACCACCGGCCCCCCGCGAATCGGCCAGGTATCGATCAACCGCTCATTCCCAATCACCGGCCGCGACCGCGGCGCGCCCTTCATCTTCCATGACACCGCCCCGCTCCGTGCCTCCAGCGCATACATCCACCCATCATCCGACCCGACAAAAATCCTCCCCCCATCCGCCGCCGGCGCAACCCGAATCGGCCCACCGGTATAAAACCGCCAAACCTCTCCCCCATCCCTCACGTCATACGCCACCACCGAATCATCCATCGATGATGCGACAATCACCTTCCCATCCACAATCAGTGGCTGGTAAAGCGAATCATTCCGCAATCGACTCTGATCCGGCCAGGCCGGCTTCAATTCCGGCAACTGCACCGCCCACCGCACCGCCATCGCCCGCGGCAACTCCTCCGGCGAATTGGACGAATGCTGCGCATCAAACCCAAGCTGCGGCCAATCCCCCGCAAACGTCGGCGAACAAACAATCATCAGGATAAAAAAGAACGCGCAAATCTTGCTCACACAACCGATACTACTGTCCCAGCAATACGTTACGCCACTGAAAAACCCCCGCGGATTCGCCTGCTATTCCTGCTTCCCCGGCTCAAACCCAAAATCAACCATGTCATCCTCCGCCCTCACCCCCAGGTCCTCCTCCACAAAATCCCCCCGCTCCCTTTCCAGCTCCTCCCCCAGCCTCGGCTCCGGCGCCTGCGCCCGTCCCCCGCGCCCCGCGACCGGCTCTTGCGCTCCCAGCTCCTGCGGCTTCCTCAATTCCGCCCCCAGCGGCCCCTCCAGTTCCGCCAACTTCGCATCAATCGCCTTATCCCCAACCTCCGCCTCCAATTCCACCCAGGCCTGCGGAATCGGCCCCAAAATCGCCAGCGCCGGCCGGTCCCCAAACCCCTTCAGCTCCGGATTATCCACCCGCCTTCTCACATCCGCCGCCACCCCCTTCGCGTGCCGCTGCAATTGCTCGATCAACGCCTTCGCCTCATCGCGCTTGTGCAATTGATCCGGATATTCCCTGGCAAACCGGCTGGGAATCAGCAATCTCCCCGAGTCCGGATCGGAGTTGCACGATGCCACGATCGCCCCCACCCGATCCGTCGCCGCCATCAGCGCCTTCTTCGCATCCTCAATCCGCGCCACGATGATCGGCGCCAATTCCGCCACCCTTTGCAACAGTCTCACCGTCGCAATCCGTTCCTTGAATGGCCGCAGCGATGCCAGATCATCCCGCAGCAAGTTCCACCGCTTCCGCTTCTCCTCATGCTCGTGCTGCACTTTCCCCAGGTTGGTCGCCAGCACATCCAGCGCCTGCCCCAGCCATCCCTCCGGCGGCCGCACCTTCGCCACCAGGTCCTTGAGCATCAATGTCGATTCCCGCGCCAGGTAATCCATCTGCACCGCCAGCTCATCGCAATTCCCCGTCAGCCGGAAGGTCGTCGGATACTTTTCCCCCGTCTGCGGATCGGTGATGTTCTTGATGATCGACCCATTCTCCGCCCGCTTGATCACCGATCCGGTATTCGCATCGATTATTTCAATAATTGTTGATGCCGGATTTCTCACCGCCAGCTCGCTGCTCCCCATCGTCAATTTCTGTTCCAGCTCAAACGGCCCGAACGTCCCAGACGCATTCTCGATGTAATAAGCCTGCATCCCCGCCGCCCCCCACCCGACAATCTTCGCCGCCAGCTCCTCCGCCCGATCCACCATGTCCGCGTATTCCCGCCAGTCCATGGCCCGCTTGAGCCCCGCCGCGTGTACCCGCCCCCGCCCCAGCAACGGATCGTGAAACGAATACGCATTATTCAGCTTCTCGCTCGACTCCGTGGCATGCGCGCTCACCCGGCTCACCTCCGACTCGATCCGTTTCTGGAGCGTGCCCGGGAATTTCTTGGGCGCCAGCAGCGGCAACGCCGCCAGCTTCCCCGCCGCCGTCCTCGCATCGTTCACCACCTGCTCCGCCCGTCCAATCAGGTTCGCCAGATTTCCAAAATGCATCTGGAGCTTGCCCGCCGGCGGAATCATCCGCATCACCTTCCCCGGCGCCTGCGAAATCTGCTCCCCCACCAGCGCATCGATCGCTCCAATTTCATGCGCCAGCGCCCGCTCCGAATCCTTCAGTTGCTGTCCGACATTAAACGCCCCCGCCGCCGCCGTCCGATACCGCCGCAACACCTCCCACAATCCCATCGACCCCGGCATTTCCCGCGCCCACTCATCCAGTTCACTGGCCGGCCCGCGCAGTTCCTCCGGCACATCATCCTCAATAAACACCCCCAGCGCCTGCCGCGTCCGCGAGCAGAACATCTTCGTATCGTGCGCGCTGGGCGCGCCCTCCGCCGCCAGCAGCGAGTCGCACATCTGCTTGAGCTGCGCCCGAATCTGCTCCATGGTCCGCGGCCCAAACCGGCAAATCCGCGCCAGCGGATCGCCCCCCGCCTCGCTGGTCAAATTCGCCGCCGGATCCACCGGCACGTGCTCCGGATTCGCCGCCACCCACTCCATCGCCGTCGCATTGAACACGGCATTCGGGTCATATTCCTGATAAGCCAGCATCGCCCCCACCGTGCTGATCACCTCCGCCAGCGTCGAAACCGCGCTCCTCCAGACATGATCGATCTTGATCCCCTCCGCCGCCACATTCGGATGAAAAATCGCTGAAATCGGCCTCACCAGCGGCGGCTCGTGCGGAAACCCCGGCGGCAGCCAGATGTGTACCGCGCACGATCCCGCATACTCCAGCGCCCCACCCTCCCCCATGATCAGCGTCCGCAGCCGGTATTCCACCTGATACTGATCCGGCGGGTCCCCATGCAGCGGAATGATCCTCACGTGCGGATGATACGCAAACGTCCTCTGCAACCTCCTCCACTCATTCTCCAGCCGAACCAGTTGATCCCCCGCCCACCCCCCCACTCCATGCAAATGCCCCCCCGCATCCGCAGGCCCAGCAGGTCCCCCATGATCGTCTCTAATCTTCATGGATCACCACCAGAATCGCACTGCAATCTTACCTGCGCGCCATTGAAGTCTCTCAATCCATGAACACCATCGGATCGATCTTGAATCGTTCCGCCAGTTTACGAATCTGTGCCTTTGACAGCTTCCGCTCACCTTTGAAGAACATCGACACCGCAGACTCGCTGCCGATAATCCGGCCAATCGACGCCTGATTCAAACCGTTGGCCTCCATCAGGGCCCGAAGCGCTTCCTGCGGAGTCATTTCCTCGTCTATTGCATGGTTCTCATCCTCGTATTTGCTCACAAGCACAATCAGCGTATCCAGATAATCGCCCGCCCCACTGTCCAGGTCCCTGCCCATCAGGTCCGAGATGACGCTCGTCGCCTGCTCATGCTCGTCATCATTTTTAATGGTCTTCAGTGGGAATCGCCCCACCAACTCCATGTACGAGTCCTTGTCACGCCGTGCTTTGCTGGTCTTTGTCGTAGCCATGCAAACTCCTGCTCAAAACAACTTCTTCCACAGGTTCTTATCGTATTCCTTGTGATCCAGTATGGCTTCAATCTTGACCGTCTGACGCCTGTAATCGATGTGAGCGAGCACGCGATATTTGTTCCCGCCGATGTCGAAAATCGTCGCTGTCTTGCCTGCATATCCTTTGGCCACGTCCGACTGGCCAAAGGTCGCCTTCGCATCCTGAAAATTCTCCCACCGCGCCTTGCGAGCCAGCTTGTACCACACATCAAATGCAGCCTCGTGCCGTTTATGTTCCGGCTTTGCCTCGCAGAACTGCTTCAGCTTTCTTCGGCTGATGACGTTCACTACTTCACATTATGCGAAGCCAAGACGTCCAAGTCAAGCCGCTACTTCGCATTTTGTGAACCCGTCATCGATCCCGATTCATCTTCCCCGCCACCCTCGCCACCACCCCCCTCGGCATCACCTTCGACGCCACCCGAATCACCTTGTTGCTGAATCCCGGCACCACGATCATCTTCCCCTTCATCAACCCCTCATACCCCGCCTTCGCAACATCAAATGAGCTCATCGACCGCGGCCTCTTAAACAACTTCGACTCCGCAATCTTCGCCCGCCTCTGAAAATCCGTCTTC
>JBGPEF010000524.1:0-4165 GCA_041482675.1 Tepidisphaeraceae bacterium
ACGCCACGACAACACCCTGGCCCCACCCCTGAAAGATCGCCCGAAGCAGGGCCATATCGGTTTTCAGGAGCTAAGCCGCGGCGGCGGCCACGTGCAGATCCGAAGCGCCAGGATCAAGGTGCTGGATGACGCCAAATGACGCGGTGATTACGTCTCCCGCAGGAATAAAAGACCGCGCCGCTATAAACCGAACTGGCGTCATCAGCCATCCTCGATCTTGCGGTATTTCAACCATCTTGCGAATAAGACCCGCTCGGCCAAACCACTCCCGGAGTACAGTCGCGCCAAAGGAGTGGCGCGATGCGTTTGTGCAGGTTCATGACGGTCTGGACCGTGGCGATGGGCTTCTCCCTCGCGTGGGCGGGAGCCGCGCGGGGTGAACCGATCCTGCGGCTCGAGCACGGGTCCAAGCCGAATACTCCTCCGCAAAAGACCAAGCCTCAGTTCCAGGTCCAGGCCAGGAAGGCCCCCAGGCTGTTCACAACGGCGCTGAGGAATGAACCCGATTTCGAGCGGTTCGCGCCATATCTGCTCAATGGAAATCGCGACAAGCTTGAATTTCGCGCGGCGCCCCATCGCAAGGAAATCTCAAATGCCGGGATCTGCTGGGGCGACCAACACGCGCGAAAGATCGTTCTGAAGGAACTGAAATTCGCCCAGATGCCCCTAACGGCTAAGTCCTCTCATGATGTGCCGCCCGTGCCTCCCGAGCCGGCGGGATTACCGGAGCCAAGGGCCAGTCTTTCCGCGGTGACCCCGAGTGTCCCAGCGCCAAGCGCGATCTGGGCCGGGCTGGGAATGATTGGTCTTCTTGCAGGCCGAAAGTGGCTTGCGGGGCGGAACGCAACGGCACTGTAGGGCCTAAAGTTTTTTGAACTGGAGCGTCGATGAGAAGATTTGCCGGAATCTGTATGCGCATCGGTTTGTCCGCAGTATTTCAGGAGATCATCAAAGTCACGCTCTTCTTCGCGGCGGGGGCCGCGCTGTTGGTGGGGATGCTCAATTTTCATTAGGCGAGACACAAAGCACTCAAGCAAACGGATTCACGGGCATCAGGCCCGGCATGGTTCTGCCGCGGACAGCTATGTCTTCTGAATACAGTTGCCTTACGCCTCCGCCCAGACACGCTGCAACCAACAGCGCATCCCAGAACGACAACCCATGCCGTTGCGCCAGGGCCCGTGATTGCGTCCATAACACCGGGTCGAGCAGGAGGAGCAGATCGGCGGAACGCTGCATATCCTGAAGGAAGTTCCACGCATCGTCTTGCGACATCCCAAACGGCTGTAACTTTCTCGAAGCCGCGATGAACTCGCAGCCAACTTGCCAGGGCAGCGCTAGAGGGCGGGCGGTTTTAATCAGTTGAAGCGCAATGTCACGTTTACGGAGGTCGCGATCATCGTGCGCGTACACCCAAATATTGGTGTCAAGAACGATCATGGAGCTCGTCGCGCGTCGGATATGGACCCGTGGAATGAAGTTTGGAAGCCTTGGCTCGCTCTATGAGGCGTGTGCGCGCCTCCTCCCGTTCCTCAGGCGTGGTCTGCGGCACGAAAACCAGCGTCCCCTCAACCGCGTCGCCCTTGCGGCATGGCAGATCGGTGAGCTGGAGCTCACCGTCTTTCTGAACCACCGATTTGATCTTCACTGAACTCATACGAATCCGATTATACCCCGAAAGCGCCTCAATTCCCCCCATCCTGCGGCCCCGGTTCCACGCCGATGTCCTGCACTTCACTCACGCGCTCGGTCCCGCGCGAGACACTCGATCCGGGAAACGGCACTGAATATTCGCGTATCCCTTCAACCCGCACGAACGCCGGCATGAGCTTTTGCTTCTGGAGCCAGCCCAGGATCGACGCCTTGATCGCCTCATCCAATTCCTTGATCTGCGCGGGAGAGACATTCTTCAGATACCGCGCCGCCGGATCGCCATAGTCCACGTGGGCGCGCTGAGTCATGTTGTTGATAATGGTTCGGGCATGATCGGCCGCCTGCGGGTCGGCCTCAACAATCGTCCCCACGTAAATGGTCGTCGGCGGATTGCTCATCCCTTCAGAATTCCCCACCGCCGCGGTCAGCGCCTCCTCGGCCGTCTCATAGGCGCCAGTGTAATCTTCGCGGTCATACGAGTAAGCAAACTTGCGGCTCATCGAACCATCCTTTTGAATGCCAAACGTCCCGGAAACCCCATCGCGGCGGAATGTCATCTGAATTTGCGAGCGGGCCATCGAATGTCCTCCAACTAACTTTACCATCTAATCATAGGACACTTCGGCAAGAAAAGAGGCGGGGCTAAAGTCAAATGGGACGTTGCATTATTGGCCGGTGAAACGGGCCACAAGCCGTCTCCCGAGGCCGTGGCGGCCTCGGCCGTAACAGTGGGGGACCATGGCAATTGGGGCGAAGCCGGCCGACTGCCACAGACGGCGAGCGAGCATATGCCGTCCACGCTCCCGCGCAGTCCGTCCAACTTCTTCCGCCGTAACCGGCCATCCCGCCGCCACAATCGGCTAACATATCCGACGCATCAACCGGGGTAGCATGGCAGAACGCGCAGGTCCTGTCCGGCGAATCTTGGCGTCGGTTATCGATCTGGTGATCTTCTGGATCGCAGCCTACCTGATTTCGATTTTGATCGAGCCTCCCCTGCGGGCGCGAATTCAAACCCAGTGGCGGGCGGATTATGTCCTGAGCCTGATCATGACCATGCTCTGGCTGCTTTATACGAGCCTGGAGATGATCGTGGCGGCGACGCCGGGAAAAATATTCCTCGACCTCCGCATCGCCCGCTCGGATGGGGCTGAAGCGCCGACATCAATGCTGCTCATGCGCTGGTCCACCAAGCAGCTTCCGGCCATTCTCTCGGTGTTCCACCTCCTCACTCTCAGCGACAATCTCGCAGCACTCTCGAGTCTCACCAACCTGATCGTCTGCGTTGGTTGCCTTCAGATGCTCGACGAAGATCGGCGGAGCTGGCTGGACCAATGGGCCCATACGGCGGTGGTTCGCGAAAGCAAACCAGTTTAGGCCGGCGTGCTGGCGAGGAAATGTTCGAAGTTGCTGCTGAGCAGCTCCTGCGTCGTTCGTCCAATCTCCTCCCGCGTAACCGGCCACCCAGCCGCCGCAACATCGGCGAATTTATCCTTCAGCACCTTCCCAATGATCTGCCGGCTGTGCTCCCACTTATAAATCACCTGATCCAAGACCCGCGCATCCGAATGCTGCGGAATAAAGCTCGTCCCCAGCAGCTCCATCCGCATCCGCGTGATCTCCTCGATCAGCGATGGATTGTTCATGAACCACCAGCATCCAAAAAGCATCATGTTGCGATGCTTCCTCGCGGTCACGGCCAGTTCATGCTGATTTTCGCGCGACAGCATCGTCACCAAAAACTTGTTCTGCGGATTCTGCGCCAGTATTCGATCCACGCTGGTAATGTCGGCCTTCCCCACCGAATCCCCCGCCAGCCGAAGCGCCGGATTCACCTGCCGCTGCACCCCGATCATCATCGCAAACGGCAAATTCCGCTCCCTGCAAACCGGCAGCACCGCCTCCTTCAAAACCCGCGTCGTGGCCGAATCATCCGGATAACGAAACGCCGGCGTCAGCGACACCGCCACATAAATCGCTGACATCCGCTCGATCCATTCGCTCAGAAACCGCCGGATTTCCTCCATCGCGCCCGCCCCCAGATCCGCCGACGCGCCATACCCAAACGCACCCAGCGTCTCCCCCACCTTCGGCCAGCCCACCAATACCGGATCAATCCGCAGCACCGCCTTGAATCGCGGATCGACCGGCGTCTTCTTCAACCACAGCTCGCGCTCGGTCGGATCGAGCGCATCATTGGTCATCACCAGCGTGTGAACATTCGCCAGCTTAAAAACCCTGTCCACATATTCCGCCGGCTTCTGATCCGCGAAAAATTGCCGAAACTCATTCAAATTTTTCGACTGCACATTCAATCCCAGCCGCTTGAGCACCGTGAGCACCCCCCGGCACGCCTCACTGATTGGCGCACGCTCGATAAACAGCTTCTGCCAGATGTGCTCCGCCTGCTGCCGCTGCGGCATCGCCCAAAACGCCTCGTAGGAGATATCACTGACGCGAATCGTCTCCGCAATCAGATAGTGATACGTCAGCAGCTCATCGATCCCCCACA
>JBGPEF010000525.1:0-4157 GCA_041482675.1 Tepidisphaeraceae bacterium
ACCCCCTGGCTACGGCATTGCTCGCGAATCTGCCGTGCCCATTCGGCGAGCATTGGGCGTGCCCCTGGTCCTGACTCTCCACCGACGATAACCCAATGAATGCCTTGGAGCGGGATTCGTGTCAGCGGTCCAAGAAGCGGTTCTGCGGAGACGAATCGCACTTTCGCTGGTATGGCCGCCAAACTTCTCACGCGATGCAGAACCATCGCGTTTTCGATGCTGGTTCCGATCCAAATATTTTTCGTCCACGTCAGATCTTCAGCACATGCCGCCGCAATCTCAGGCCGCTTGGTCAATACTTGAAATGAATGTTGCGGGCAGCGATTCATCACGTCGAAAACCCGACGGATGTACTCGCGTGGCACTTCGTCGTGAAAAAGATCGCTCATGGAGTTCACGAAGACACAGCGCGGGCGCTTCCATGTCAGCGGCAATTCCAATGCTTGGGGCTGCAGCGTCAGTTTGAAACCGTTGCGATATTGGGTAACCCCCATGGCCTTAAGACGGTGTGCCATACGTTCTGCGTAACAATGCTTGCACCCCGCGCTTATTTTGGTGCAACCGGTGACGGGATTCCACGTGGCATCCGTCCACTCAATACGAGACCCCTGAGCCATGGCGAACTCCTATCCAAACAACATCCTAACACACGATTCCTGCTTCCGCTAGAGTCCTCAGTAGAATGGGACGTCACGTGCTTGGTTTCAATAATTTTATGCGAACGCACGGGCGAGGGCTTAAATCCCTTTGATCCTTGAGCCTTCAGCTACTCGATGCAATAATTGATGGACTGCAACCAAGATGAAAGACGGTGAACGATGTCGTGGATTGAAAATAGATTCGAAGAAGGCCTGGTGGTGACCAGCATCGACTTTGCCATCAACTGGGCCCGGAAAAATTCGCTGTGGCCGATGACCTTCGGACTGGCGTGCTGCGCGATTGAGATGATGGCCGTGGGGGCGTCGCGGTTTGATCTGGACCGCTTCGGGGCCGGCGCGTTTCGCGCCACGCCGCGGCAGAGCGATTTGATGATCGTGGCGGGGACGGTGAATTACAAAATGGCCTCTCGCGTGAAGCGGCTGTATCACCAGATGCCCGACCCGAAATACGTGATCGCCATGGGAGCGTGCACGGTGGGTGGCGGGCCGTATTTCAAGTATGGGTATAACGTGGTGAAGGGCGTGGATCTGGTGGTGCCGGTGGATGTCTATGTGCCGGGATGCCCGCCGCGGCCGGAGGCGCTGATCGAGGGGATCATGCGGCTTCAGGACAAGATTACCGCGCGGACCATCGGTCTTCCGCGCGGCAGCAAAGCCGCCGCGAACGATCGGCCGCTGATAGCACCAGCGCCGGCGGCGGTTTAAAACGATTCAGGGTTCGCGGTTCAGGGTTCAGGGTTCAGAATAGGAGAAGAGCGTCAGGCGGGCCAGGTGTGGCCGCACTCTTCGCAGCGTTTGCGGCGGGGGATGAAGAGTAAGGGGAGGCCGAGAAGGAGAAGGGAAAGGTAGAGCAGATGGGGGACGAGGGGGACATACCGGATATTCGTCTTGCGGCAGCGGCTGCATCGCCAGGGTTCTTCGAAATAATCCTCATCCTCATCGCCGGCTGGAAGCGGCGTGCGCTGCTTGAGGATCGCAGTCGCGCGCTCCAGGTCATCTGGCATCACCTGGAGCTTGACGTCGGTGTGGTAGGGAATGTTCATAGCGGCGGCATTGACGTCCGCGAGAGTGCAGGGAATTCCTTCGCTCTGAAGCTTCGCCAGCGCCAGTTGCGCTTCAATCAGGCGGTATCTCCCAAGCGTCACCCAGGCCGTGGGAATAGCCGTGCGATAGTTGGGAATCACTGGGCCGGCGGTTTCGGCGGTGGGAATGTCGTCATCGCTGGGATCAGACGGCACGGTTCTGATTATACGCATAACAGAAGCGCTGGACGTGGGGTCCAGCGCTTCTGGGAAACTTTGCTGATCCCGGGCGAGGCGCCCGAGGCACGGCGATCAGTCGCCGTTCTGATACTGGTAGAAGGTTTTGATGTTGCTGCGGTAGTAGCCTCCGCCGCGGGCGCGGACGGCGTTGAGGACGACGCCGATGTGTTCGGCCTTGACCTGGCGGAGGCTGTCGCGCATCCGCAGGAGCAGGCCGCGGCTCTCGGCGTGGGCGCGGACCACGGTGACCACGCCATCGACGCGAGGCGCCAGCGCCTGGGCTTCGGAGACGATCAGGAACGGGCCGGAATCGAAGAGGATGTGGTCGTATTCCTCCAGCCCCCGCTCGATAAAGTCGTTGAGGAGCTGGCTCTCAAAGAGCTCGGTCGGGTTCATCGGCTTGGGGCCGCTGGTCATGACCGACAGGTTGGGAATATGAGTTGGGTGTACGGCTTCCTCGAAGGGGCATGCGCCGTTGAGTACGTCGCTGAAGCCCTTGCCGTTGGCGAACCCAAAGAGGTGGTGCAGTTCCGGCCGGCGGAAGTTGGCATCGACCAGCAGGATCTTGCGCCCGTTGAGCGCCAGGCCGGCGGCCAGATTGGCGGCGACGGTGGTCTTGCCATCCATGGGGCTGGGGCCGGTGATCATGATGGTCCGCGTCGTGTCCAGCGGCGTGGCGTGCGACAGGCGCGTGCGCACCTGGCGGAACTGCTCGGCCGTCAGCGAGTGCGGAGCATCGAAGATCGGCAGCTTGGCGTCGGCGGCCTGCGGATCATCACCCTCATCGGCGATGATGCCCAGGAGATTCATCTGGCCGACGCGGGCAACATCGCGCGGGGTGCGGACGGTGTCATCGAGGAACTCGCGGAGGAAGGCGATGCCAAGGGCAAGGCCCAGGCCGAGGATGATCGACGCGGTCATGGTCAGGGGAAGCTTGGGGAAGTTAGGGAGCTCGGGGATTTCCGGCTTGGCGCCCCAGTCGATACGGGCCAGGCTGGAAGGGTTGATGGTCAGGGTCATGTCGCGCAGCTTGTTCTCGACTTCGTTCTTGACTTCGCGCAGGCCCTTCTCGTCATCCTGGTCGATCATGAACAACGCCATTTCGCGGCTGAGCTGGGCCAGCTCGTTCTTGAGGTCATTGACCTGCTTGGTCATCCCCTCGTAGTCGGTGGCCGACTGCTGGGCTTCACCCTTGACCATCTCGAACCACTGTTCGCGCATCTTGAGCCGCAGCTCCTGGCGGCGGTCTTCGAGCTTCTGGCGGGTGATGTCGATGAGCTGGTTGAAGGCCAGGATGTCCTTGTGCTGATCGCCGAGGGTGGCCTTCTTGAGGTCGCGCTGAATTTCCAGGCCATAGAGCTCGCGGCTCAGGCCGGAGACCGTGGGGTCCTGTTCAATGAAGCGCTCGACTTCCGAGAGGGTCTCTCCGCGCTGAATCTGTGCGGCGATGAATTCGAACTTGTGGCGATCCTTGCTGGCTTCCGCGCCCAGTTTGAGCTGGGTGGCGATCAACTCGCGGAGTTCGGCCTCCTTGGAGCCGAAGTAGGAGGCCTGGTTGTTGGCGCCGCCGCCGCCCATGCCCTTTTGCGTCAGCGTGACCTGCCGGTCGCGGACGCGGCCGGAGACGACCTGAAGCTGTTGCTCGTAGCCATACTTCATGTCGCGCAGGGCCTTGGTGCGCTGGTTGAAGCTGTTCTCGGCCTTGGCATATTCGCGGGCCAGGTGCGCGTTGACGATTTCTTCGACGATGGTCTTGCAGTCGCGCGGGTCGGAGCCCTCGAAGCTGACGCGGACGAGCTGCGAATCGGAGATGGCATTGACGTGGAGGTACTTCTGAAGGTCTTCCTTGAGCGCGCGGGGATCGGGGACTTCCTTGCCATCCTTGACGGTCTTGAAGCTGGCGAACCACTTGGTGTCGCGGATGCGGCCTTCCTTGGAGAGGACATACGAGAAGAGCGAATCGTGCTGGAGGAACTGCACGTGCGTGCGCAGCTCGGAAATCAGCCGGGTCTCGCCCAGCTCGTTGGTGCGGTCCTTCACCAGGTCGAGGACGATGGTGGGATCGACCTTCACCAGCCCCACCGCCTCGTACTTGGGAAAGTGGCTGAGCAGGAAGCCGTTGAGGAAATAGCCGCCCACCGCGGAAAGGGCCAGAAAGATAATGATGAGCAGCGAGTGGGCGCGGATGACGCGCCAGACATCGGACCCGCTCATCCCGCCCGCAAGCGGCGCGGCG
>JBGPEF010000526.1:0-4155 GCA_041482675.1 Tepidisphaeraceae bacterium
CCCTCGCCTTCGAGCAACCCGCCCCCATCCTCGATGGCAACGTCATCCGCGTCCTATCGCGTCTCGATTGGAACCCCGGATGCACATCCGACGCCTCCTCCCGCGAATCCCTCTGGCGCCGCGCTGAGGAACTGCTTCCCAAAAAACGCATCGGCGACTTCAACTCCGCCCTCATGGAACTCGGCGCAACCATCTGCACCCCGCGCTCACCCAAATGCCCCCTCTGCCCCGTTCAAAAACATTGCGCCGCCCTCTCCGCCGGCCTTGCCGACCAGATCCCACCCCCACCTCCCCCCAAAATCCGCCCCCTCGAACGCCGCTGGGTTCTGGCAATCTCCGGTGGGTCGGGCACTCCTGCCCGACATTCCACGGGCACTCTTGCCCGACATTCCACCCGACAACTTTGGCTCATCGAACAACGCCCCCCCCGCGGCCGCTGGGCCAACATGTGGCAATTCATCACCATCCCCGCCTCCGACACCCCACCCACCGCCGAAATCCTCTCCCGCCACGCCGGCCTCAAGCTCTGCGACATCCAGCGCATCGGAGCACTCCAACACGACCTCACCCATCGCCGCTATCAATTCGAGGTCCTCGCCTGCCGCGCCAAATCCCGCCCCAAGCCCCTCCCCAAATCCCGCCGCTGGGTCGGCCTCGACGCGTTATCAGACTATCCCCTGCCGGCCGCGCAGTTAAAGGTGGCGCAGATGATTTCTTCTCTCACCCGCCCCTAGCTCCAACCCAAATTTCCACTTTTTCTTCCCCTCCAACCAAAATCACCCCCCGATCTGACCGATGCCCATCTTGGACGAGGTGCGCTAATGGAAATAATGTTGGAAGACGAAGAGAAGCCCGGACTCAAGCCCCCCAGGACGATGACGGTCATGGTCTTTCTGGCCGCGTTCGCCGTCGTCATGAGCTGGCTTTCCTGCTACGCCGTCACCAACGCCCTGGTGGCGGCCGACGTCCTCAAACCCTTCAACCGCGAAGCCGACCCGCGCCCACGCTGGATGGTGATGGCCTTTGTCATCATCTTCATCAGCTCCGGCCTCATCGGCCTCCTGCTCGGCTGGATCAGCAAACGCCAGCTCCGCAAAATCGACTCCACCGCCGACGCCTAAGCCATCGCGCCAGCCGCGGCCATCCCAACCCGCGCGGCATGCTTCACGATGCCGCGCTTCACCCCCATGGCCTCCCCTCCGCGCCCCCTTCCCTCCCGTAGGGGCGGCTTCAGCCGCCGTGCCCTGTGGGAAGACCCCCATCAGAAGCAGGACAGTCCTGCTTAACTCGGATCGAATAAGCCGATCATCCCTTCGCCTTCCCTTTTCTTCACCCATCCACCCAACCCCCAATCTGGCTCCGCCCCCCGCGTGTCCGCAATCGCGAAAATAATTGAACCAACTCTTCACCGCCACTGCCACGCGATCCTTCGCCTTCGGTCTCTTCCGTTCTGATCCGACCATTGACCATTCACCTGCCCATCGACTTCCCAAGCCCCCAAAACCGCTACCTGTCCGCCTGCGAGTGGCCGTGTCGACCGGGCACCGGAGCGGCCAGCGATCCCCGCATCGCGCCAGCCCCTTCACCTCCTGCACCCCCTCTCCTCCCTTCCTCCCCCGCATGGATTGAACTGCCTTCAGTCAGTCACCGCAGGTGACGTTATCTCACCGGATTTCGGGGGTGCGGGGGTGTCCCCCGCGGTCCGCGGCATGAACCGCAGCCCCAACCAGCGCCCTTTCCCAAAAGCACCTCCCCACTCAACCCGCTCTCCCACTTCCAATCCAAAAACCTCACCCCACGCCATCAGCACCTTCCATGGACAATGTTGCTCGACCCCAACAAAGAGTCTGCTTGACGGCATGAACCGGGGACGCAGGCACGAAAACGGCGACGCAGCCATCCCCTATTCCTTCTCTTCCCCAATCTTCTCCCCCACCAACACCTTCACCTTCCCCCTCTCCGGCCAGGTCTTCTCCGTCATGGTCCCGCTAATCGTCACCTTCTTCCCCTCCAACGCCTCCGCCTCCTTCTTCACCTTCGTCACATCCACATCAATCGTCTCCTTCTTCTGTTTCTTCTCCTGATTCTCCTCAACCAAAAGCCGCCACCCGCTCGTCTCCCCGCCAATCGCCACCACCCTCTTCAGCGTCCCCGTATACGCCACCTTCTCCGCCTTCTTCTCATCCTTCCCCCCGGCCGCGCACGCCACCGCCAACTGCACCAGCCCAACCAATACCAACCATCGAA
Organism: Tepidisphaeraceae bacterium; assembly: GCA_041482675.1. Lineage (GTDB taxonomy): Bacteria > Planctomycetota > Phycisphaerae > Tepidisphaerales > Tepidisphaeraceae > JBGPEF01. The sequence continues at coordinate 2,248 of JBGPEF010000526.1, forward strand.
TCTTCATGAAGTCTCCCTTGTGTGGCCCTCTATTAGGTCCCACTATCTCGCTGTGTCAAGCTGAGGCATGAAACGGGGAGGCATGAAACGGTGACGCAGCTCAGCACCTTCCCCCGGATCGAGAAAACTGTCCCCGTCCCGGTTTCATCCCGCGGCGGAAGCGGAGGAGGCAGGCGAGGGTGTTGAGGGACGCGATGAGGAAGAGACGTGGGCTATCACCGGGGGAAATTCGCAATTACAATTGCCGTATCGTTGAATAGATCAATCTTCGTCGTTTTCCCATTGCACTGAATTGGCACAAGCCACTCGATTGCGGACCACTCAGTGATCAGGCGCGCCTGAAGATAGTAAGTCCCGTCCGGAATATCTCGAATCGCATACGATCCGTTAATATCCGTATTGGCTCTGGCAATTGTGGGAGCCCCAAAAGAACCATCGAGCGGGGGAAGGCCATTGGCTCTCATAGATACCACGAGGCGATAAACCTCTCCCACCTCTACTACCTCCGCAGAATCATCCAGCATTTCCTTCGCGCGCGCAATGAGCTTCTTTTCGCTGGCGATCTTGCCGGCTTCAGTTACCCTCGTAAAATCACCTCTTTCAAGTGCCGAAACCAGCCGTTCGTGTTCCGCCAGCTCATACCAGACAGCTCGTTTGACATTCGCCTTTGGCGCGAATTTCTCTATCACACTCACCTCTAGTCCTCTCAAAATATCCGACGCGCCAGTTTTGCGGCTGATCCATGCCGAGCCTGTTATCGTCCCCTTTCCAGTAGACGGGATTATCCTGGGCCTGGCGGCGGGCTTCACTGATGGCTTGGTTGCTGTCTGAGTGGTGGAGGTTGTTGCGGCCATTGCGACGGCCGGTTTAGACCGCACATCCTCGGAGCGCCGCGATATCAATGGAATCGCTACTGCCATCGCCAGAGCACATGCCCCCACCAGCAGCCAGATAATTGCTTTGTCAGACACGCCACGCCTTTCGTTATCCACACCTCATCCACCGCATTCCGCGGTAAATTCATTTGCTATTAAACAAAAGATACGTTAAGTATTTGTTCAACGAGATTCGTGTTGCGTAGGCACATGTTGGCGCGGCAAACTGGCCTTTGGTCGGGAAGGCTTTGTACAATAAACCGCATCTGCTTGCAACCGGATTTGCGGCGTCTGAACTCCGACGCAAACTCATCGGGGAGCGAGAAGTTGAAATTTTTTAGTTCGCGCGTTGCCAGCGCAACCATTTGTCGCTCCTTAGAACTTCTATATTTGCGGGCATCATACCCGAATGGTCAAGGGAATAGAGCAAAACTGCACCTCCGAGCTGGCTCACGTTCCGACTCAGATCCGCACGGTGTTCTTCACGGTGTTGTTGCTGAATTAGCACCAACGCACCTGCCAGGGCTGCGAGTAATAGCAGCGCTAACAGGGTCACCGATGGCGCATTGGTTTTTGTTCACATTTTTCTCAAGGCTTCGGAGGCATGTCCAAAATCCAGGTTCCAATATAAACTCTAGCCGAGTTGCTTTCCTGCTCCGAGGCATGAAACGGTCACGCAGCCAGTTTCCCCACCCCGCCGAGTTGACCTCAGTGCCTCCGTGTCTCCGTGGTTAATTTTCTGGATTGTTTTATTTCCCCCGAACAAACGCCAATCTGAAACGTATGGATACTATGTAGGGTTCGCTCCGCGAACCTCTGGCCCAGCTTACCACGAAAGGGGGGAAGTCAAATGCTCTCGTTTCACCCACTCAGCCGTCCCAACGCCAATTCCCTCTCTTCCCTGAACCCCCAACCCCGCCCCCAAAACCCTTTAACTACCAAACGAACCGCTATGACACCGTCCCTGTCAAGGGGGCTCTGATGGTCGCGTCAGCGTCCTGCCATCTTCAACTCAGTCTCGGCCAAGGCGAGA
>JBGPEF010000527.1:0-4152 GCA_041482675.1 Tepidisphaeraceae bacterium
GCACCGAACGCACCGCCAGCTTCACCGCCCCCTCCAGCGGCTGGTACAGCATCAAGTACGAAGCAGCCGACACCGGCGGCGGCACCATGGCCCTCCTGCAATACTCCACCCCCGACAACGCCACGAGAAGAGACATCCGCGCCTTCGAAGCCCCCGCGGCCGGTCCCGCCGGCATCGCCGCGCAACATGCTGTGTTGCGATATCAATCCGACCCCACCAGCATCGGCCTGGAAGACAACTTCCACCTCTCCTCAACAGCCGGCTCCTTCCACACCGGCGGCATCTTCACTCCCCCCGACCTGATCGACTCCCCCGCGATAGATGCCGGCGATCCCGCCTCCTCCTTCACCCTCGAAACCCCCTCCAACGGCGGCCGAATCAACCTCGGCTACGAAGGAAACACCGCCGAAGCTTCAAAATCCCGCGCCCAGCTCGTCCAACTCCTCTCCTTCGTCGGCGGCGAAAAAGTCCGCCAGGGCCAGGCCTCGCTCATCCTCTGGCGCTCCCGCGGCTTCGTCGCCGGTGAACGCGTTAACATCGACTTCTCCAGCGACGGCGGCCTCAATTTCAACCCCATCGCCCTCAACGAAATCAACGACGGCGCATACGCCTGGAACCCCGCAACCATCACCGCCCAGGGCATCATCCGCATCCGCAGCGCCACCACGCCCTCGGTCGCCGATCAATCCAAGAGCTTCTTCGTCGTCGGCGCGCCCGGCCATGCCTATTTCGTCAACGACGGCTCCATGGTGGGCAACCAATACACCACCGCCGCCGGAAACAACGCCAATTCCGGAACCACGCCGGCCGATCCCATGGCGTCCCTCAACGCCCTACTCAACGCCTACGATCTAAGCCCGCTCGACACGATTTACGTCGATACCGGCCTCTACAACCTCGTGACCAACGTCCGCATCCTCGCCGAAGATTCCGGCGTCACCATCACCGGCCCGACCGCGCCAACATTGCTCGGTTCTGAATATCAAAACGTCGTCCAGGCCGATTCTCCCTACGCCTACTATCGCCTCGGCGAAGGCGCTGGCGCCACCGCCTTCGATGCCACCAGCAATCACCGCGACGGCACTTTCGTGAACGGTGTTGTGCTCGGTCAACCGGGCGCCATCTCCGGCAACAGCGATACTTCCATGCGTCTCGATGGGACAAACGATTTCGTCCAGCTCCCCAGCGGCTTTGCCGACTTCTCCAACGGCATCACCATGGAAGCCTGGGTAAACCCCACCAACCAGGCTAACTTCTCGCGCATCTTCAACCTCGGCAACGGCCAGGGCAATGATTTGATCCTTGTCGGAAGATATTCCACCACCGCTGATACCCTCTTCGTCCAGACCTACAACGGCACCACCGCCGGCGCCGGCCTGACCTTCGGCAATGTGCTCGATCTCAATCGCTGGACCCACCTCGCCGTCGCCATCACCCAAAGCGGAAGTGTCCAGGTCTACAAAAATGGCCGGCTCGTCGGCAGTGGGCAGACCGCCGCCCTCCGCAATGTCGCCCGCACCTCCAACACCCTCGGCAAGAGCGATACTCCAACCGATGCCTACTTCGCCGGCGGCATCGACGAAGCCGCCATCTACGACAAGGTTCTCACCGCCGACCGCATCGCCTCCCACTTCTACACCGCCACCGGCCAGGGCGCACTGCTCAATCGCGGCAACGACGGCGTCGGCCGCAATGTCATCGAGCTCACCTCCGCGACGGATGTCACCATCCGCAACCTCCAGCTCACCGGCGCTGAGAGCGGCATCTACGCCGTCGATGCTGATCGCCTCAACGTCACCAGCAACACCGCCTACAACAACGCGCTCTACGGCTTCTATGTCAACACCGATGTTGAAGATGCCGTCATCAGCGGCAACACCGCCTACGGCACCACGAGCAACAGCGACACCGACCAGGACACCGGCTTCTATCTCCGCGGCACGCGCATGACCGTCAATGGAAACACCGCCTACAAGGTCGGCAATCAGATCGGCAACGGCATCTACATCGATTCAGCCAATCAATTGAGCCTCACCAACAATCTGACCTACAACAACACGGCGGGCATCACCGTCTATACCGTCCAGGCCTCCATCTCCGGCAACGAAACCCGCAACAACGGCACCGGCATGTTGGTCTACGACTCCGACGGCGTCAGCCGCTCACAGGTGTTCAGCAACAACACCCACGACAACGCCACCGGCCTCCAGATCGAAGCCAATGTCGAGGCCCACGACAACACCAGCCGCCTCAACACCGGCGCTGGAATCCTCATGACCACCTCGGCCGGCGACAACACCTGGGCCCACGACAACTATGTCATCCGCAATGCCACCGGCATCCAGGCCGCCTTCGGCCGCCTCTTCCACAACCGCGTCATGGGCAACACCGGCTCGGGCATCCTGCTCACCTTCGGCGCGGCCACCATCAATGCCAACAGCGTCTATGGCAACAGCATCGGCATCGAAGTCGCCGCCTTCATCGGCAACGATGTCCTCACCAACAACACCGTCTACGACAATGCCAACCAGGGCATCTACGTCCACGCCACCGGCACCAGCGGTTCCGCCGGCGCAAAGCTCATCAACAACACCGTCTTCCACGACACCGGCAGCGCCATCAAGCTGGAAAACAACGGCCCCAATATCAACCTCTACAACAACATCATCCAGATCAACGGCGGATTCGGCATCGAGGTCATCGGCGGCGTCACCGGCTACGACAGCAATTACAACGACATCTTCCTCGGCCGCCCCGGCGCCAACACCGGCCGCTATCTCGGCGCCACCGCCGTCACGCTCGCCAATTGGAAGACCACCAGCGGCAAGGATGCGGCCAGCATCGGCGACGATCCCCAGTTCCTCGACCTCAACGGCGCTGACAATCTCTTCGGCTGGGAGCAGCCCGATGCCACCAGCCAGTTCGCCGATTTTGGCACCGATGACAACTTCCATCTCCACAGCGGCTCCAAGGCCATCGACGCGGCCGACAGCGACACCGGCGCGCCCGCCCTCGACGCCGACAGCCTCGCCCGCAAGGACGACCTGGGCACCACCAACACCGGCAACGGCGTCTTCCGCTTCTATGACATGGGCTCATACGAGTTCCAGGGCTCCAGCGCGGACATCACGCCTCCGACCATCACCGGCCTCGCCCCCGTCGGCCTCGTGGATGGCGTCCTGAGCAATGCCCACGTCAGTTCCCTCATCGTCACCTTCAGCGAACCGCTCGACGCCGTCAGCGCCGTCAGCGCATCACTCTACAGCGTCATCGAAGCCGGCCCCAACGGCGCCTTCGGCAATCCCGACGATGTGATCATCCCCATCTCCAACATCTCCTACACCCCCGGCTCAACCGACGTCCGTGTCTTCTTCAATTCGCAGCTTCCCGATGGGAACTATCGCTTCACCATCAGTGGCGTGGTCGGCAACGCCGTTGTCGATCAGGCCGGCAATGCGATCGATGGCGACTCCAATGGGACGACCGGCGGCAACTTCGTCCGCAGCTTCCAGCTCGATGTAACCGCCCCAACCGTCGTCTCCGTCACTCCCAGCGGCGCAGTCCCCACCGGCCCGACGCAGTTCACCGTCGTCTTCAACGACAATCGCAACCTCAGCGCTGCCACCGTCACCAGCATCGCCAGTTATCAACTTTTCTCCAGCTCCAACGCCACCTTCGGCGATGCCGACGATGTCAACCAGAGCGCCCTGATTTCCAATGTTGGCTACGTCCCCGGCACCAAGACCGCGACCATTACCCTCACCGGCGCGCTTCCGGCCGGCCGATATCAGCTCATCCTCCGCCCGACCATCACCGACGAGGCTGGCAATCAGCTCAACAGCGGCGTCCCATTCCCCAGCCAGCTTCTCGTTGGCTCCGTGATCAACGGCTCCAACGGCGACGACACCTATTACGTCCGTCTCAACGCCGCCGGAACCAATGTGGAAATCTTCGAAAACCCCGCCGCCGTCCCGCCCACCGGCAACGCCACTTTCACCCGCACCCTCGCGTCGCTGACCACACTCACCTTCAACACCACACAGGGATCCGATCCCTTCCCCCAAATCATCAGCGCGTATCCTAGCGTTACGGGATCCGCGTTCAACCCCAAGGTCGCGGCCACCACCAACAACGGTGGCGGCTGGCTGATCC
>JBGPEF010000528.1:0-4131 GCA_041482675.1 Tepidisphaeraceae bacterium
CAACGACGACATGAACGACTTGATCGCCGCCTCACGAGCCTGTTGACGGGTTACACGCGCTGCCATGGCTTCCTCCTTGAAGCAACTACCCCCACCAAACAGTTTACCTCACCTACGCCCGGCCTAAAGTGTCATGCACCCCATTAGCTTGATTTTTCCTTGATGATCACGGGAAACCGTCCCTTTTCGCGCTTGGGCAAAAACCCTATCGAAAAACAGACCACCATCAATACCCAGAAAATCCAGAAGGCCGGATCGGTGTAGTCGTGAAAATCCACCCGGTGCGGATGTTCTTTCGAGTTAAAGCCCCAGTCCGCCAGCAACTTCCCGCCAATTACCAGCACCAGCAGATAGGCCGACAATTCAAACCTGGGAAACTTTTCCAGCAATCTGATGAACAGCACGGCCGCAAACCGCATCACCACCACCCCAATAAATCCCCCGACAATCACCACCCACAGCTTGTCATGCACCCCCGTATCGTGCGGCCGCTGTTGTCCCACCAGCGCAATGGCCGCCAGTATTGAATCGATGGCGAAGGCGATATCGGTCAGCTCGATGACCACCACCGTGTACCAGAAGAACATGCTCGCGGCGCTGATGTTCTTCCCCGATGGGCCGAGCGTTTTCTCCGGGCTGATGGGTGCGCCGGACGACGTGATGATGGCCGCCTTCCCGTCCTCATTCACCGCGATCTTCGCATCTTTTTCGCCATCGCCTTCAAAGCAGAAGTGCTTCACCGCGACATAGACCAGATACCCACCCCCCAGCAATTTCGCGACTGTCCACTGAAGCAGAAATGTCGCCGCCCCAATGGCCGCCATGCGGAACACCAGCGCCCCCACCAGGCCATAGGTCAACGCCCGGCCCTGCAAATGCTTGGGCAGGCGCTTGGCCAGCAATCCGAGCACCAGCGCATTGTCGATCGACAGCACTCCCTCGAGCACGACCAGCAGTGCGATCACCACCAGATCGTGTGGCTCGGCCTTCTGTCCAAAAACATCAATGGCGGCAAGAGGAAAATTCATGAGCTGATCAATCGAAGCCGGAGGGTCTCGCCCTACGTCCCAAAAAGCCTGTCCCCCGCATCTCCCAGTCCCGGCAAAATGTACGCCTTCTCGTTCAATTGCCGGTCCACCGCCGCGCAATAAATCGGCACCTCCGGATGGTGCGAATGCAACAACTGAATTCCCTCCGGCGCGGCCACCAGGCACACGAATCGCATGTGCTTCACTCCCGCCTTCTTCAAAAACGAAATCGCCGCCGTCCCCGATCCTCCCGTCGCCAGCATGGGATCGATCAGCAGCACTTCCGTGTCGGCGATATCCGGCGGCAATTTCTGATAGTAGGGAACCGGCTCCAGCGTCTTCTCATCGCGATAAACCCCCAGGTGCCCCAGCCGCGCATCGGGCAGCAATTTCAAAACGCCATCCGCCATGCCCAGCCCCGCGCGCAGAATCGGCACCAGCGTCACCGGCCGGGCCAGCACCTGCCCGATCGTCTTCTCCAGCGGCGTCTGCACCGGCCGCGGCATCGTCGGCCAATCGCGCGTCACCTCATACACCATCAACCCCGCAATCTCGTCCAGCAGGGTTCGAAACTTGCGATGATCGGCCGTGTAGTCGCGCAGCTCGGTCAGCTTGGTCTGAACCACCGGGTGCTCGATGATGTGGACGTTCTGGAAAATCATTGGCGGCAAAGAGGGCGCAAGTATCCTGATCCTCTGCCGCGCTTCAAGTGGCTTGAATATTAGGGGGAATTTCTAATGACCACTTTGATACCCGGGGCCCCTGATCACTTTTCCGGGCAGCTTCCCGGTCATCACTCCATGATCACAGGCCACCTGGCCATTCACGATCACCCATTCGATCCCCACCGGATATTGATGCGGCTTTTCAAACGTCGCCGTGTCGGCAACCGTCTTCGCATCGAAAATCACTACATCCGCGACATACTCTTCCTTAATCATGCCTCGATCGCCGAACCGAAACGCCCGCGCTGGCATCGAGGTCATCTTCCGAATCGCCTCGGGCAATGAAATGATCTTCTTTTCCCGCACATATCTGGCCAGGACGCGGGCATTGGTTCCATATCCGCGCGGATGCGGCGCACCTGTCCCGAATTTGCGAATCCCCGAATCCGAGGCCACCGACACCGTCGGATCGGCCATGATGTTCTCCACTTCCTTCTCGTTCATCGTATGGAACACGCACTGGGCCCCGCCGCTGGCAAAAATATCCACGATCATGCGAATCTGATCCTCAATCGTCGCGGGTGGAATCTCCTCCTCTTTCAGCCCGAGCAATTCCACCCCCGGCCGCTCCTTTCGCAGCTTGGCGGCCCGGGCCAAATCCAGAATATTCTGCCCGGCATAATCCGGATGAGCAGCGCAGGCCGCGATCACCACATAGCCATAATGCTTTCGGCCCGATTTCTCCGCACTCTCGATCATCTTCGCCACCAGCTTCTCCACTTCCTTCGGATCATCTTTGAGCTTCTTCTGCGCGGCCGCAACGCCTTCGGCAATCGCCTCATCGGGAATCAAAGTGGTAATCCCCGTGCTCGAGGCCGTGTAGGGATATTGATCGAGCCAAACCTCCTGCCCCGCTTCACGCGCGGCCCGCACTTTCCCCAGAGTCACATCACTGCCCCCCAATTCTCGGGCAGCATCCGTCGGCAGCTTAAAGTGCGAAATCTCCACCCGGCACTTGGCCTCGCGTCCGACCCGCAGCGCCTCATCGATGGCCGGGAGAATATTGGTTCCCTCGGATCGCATGTGGGATGCATAAATTCCCCCGAAACCGGCCGCCACCTTCTGCAATTCGATGATCTCTTCCGTCGAGCTGAACTGTCCCGGCGGATAAATCAGCCCGGTGGACATCCCCACCGCTCCATCGCGCATGGCCTGGGCAACAAGCTCCTTCGCCCGCGCCATTTGCTCAGGCGTCAATTCACCCGCCCGGTCACCCTTCACCGCTTTCAGCACCGTATTGTGCCCGATGAGAGTCGCCACATTGATCGCCGCCCCCTTCTTTTCAATTCGGTCAAAATAACCTCGCACATCGCGCATGCTTCCCCCGCAATTTCCCGTCACGATGGTGGTGACTCCATCGCGGATGAAATTCTCCGCCAGCGGCTGCGTGTGTACATCTTCATCCGCATGCGTGTGTACATCGATAAATCCAGGCGCAACCACCAGCCCGGTCGCATCAATCTCATCAATCCCCGCGCCGCGTTCGATGGCTCCCACCTTCACGATCTTGCCCCCCGCAATGCCGACATCAGCGCGAAATCCCTCCTTGCCCGAGCCATCCAATATTTCCCCGCCTCGAATTACCAGGTCGAACGCCGGCTTGTCCGCCGCACAGCCGACCAGGAGCGTCAATAGGAGGATGCAGAATCTCATGGCGCCTTAGTTTACTCATTTATCAATTGCTTAACCCGCCGAAGTTCCGAGATGGTCGAACCCAGGATCTTCGCCGGCCGCAATCTCGAATCCGGATCACACGCCCAGTGCACCGGAAACTCGGCCACCCGATACCCCTTCTTCCGCGCCCGCATCAGAATCTCCAGATCAAACATAAACCCATCGGTCCGGCACCGGCCATACAATTCCCTCGCCACATCGCCCCGATAGGCCTTAAATCCGCATTGCGTATCCGTCAGATGCCCCGGCAGGCTCATGTAAATCAACACCGCCCGTCGGAAACCCCACGACAAAATCCGCCTGTGCAAATTCTGCGAGCGATCAATCACGCTGCCTTTCATTTTCCTGGAGCCATGGGCAATTTCGCTTTTGTTGCAACGAATCGCCTCGATCATTGGAAGCGCATCGTCATAGGGGATGCAGACGCCGCTGTCGGCGAACATCGCGAATTCTCCGCGAGTCGCTTGCATCCCCTCGCGGACGGCCGATCCTTTTCCGCGATGTTCCAATGCCAGAACTTTCAATTCCACCCCGTCCGGGACAGTTATTTTTCTGGCCGTCTCGACGGTGCCGTCTGAACTTCCATCATCGGCGATGATGATTTCACCCAACAAGTTGCGGCTGAGCAAAAACGAGCCGGCCGCTTCAATATCCCGCGCTATTTTGTGTGCCTCGTTATAGGCCGGAATGACGATGGAAAGGTC
>JBGPEF010000529.1:0-4129 GCA_041482675.1 Tepidisphaeraceae bacterium
AGGCAGCGCCGGCAGCCGCGGCACCGGCTTCTCCCCATTGTGCAGCAGAATCCGCCCCGTCTTCCCCGGCTCAAAATAAAAATTCGTCCCCGCCGGCAATTCCCCCATCCACTTGGTCTCCTGATTCTCCTCGCGCGCCGGCAATTCATTCGTGCGAACCTTATCGAATCGCCCAATCTTATCGTTGTACGTATAAGCCCCGTCCGCATGTCCCTTCACCAGGTACTCCACATCCCCCTTCAACACCTCCCGATCCTGCGGCCGGTTATAAACCGCCAGCGCCGCCGCCCGCAGACTCCGCGCATAAGTCACCGGCGCTCTCGGCGTCGCCGCCTCCACCAGCATCAAATGATCCTTCATCCGCTCCACCAGCGCACTCATCTGCGGACTCTGAATGCTCAGCCTCGGATCAGCAATCGCCTGCCCCGACTGCAAAAGCGAATACACCACCAGCGCATTCATCCCCTCCAGTTGCGTGTGATCAAGCTGCTTCTCAATCGCAATCTGATCCCCCTTAAACTGCCCCAGCAAAAAATTCACCCCCCTCGCAATCGCCTGCCCAATCTGCTCATCCGTCACCTCCTCCCGCGGCCCAGGAATCGGCGCGATGACAATTGCACGCACTGCCTGTGTAGAAGCTTGCGTCGCCGGCCGCGTCGCCCCGCGCATTTCCCCCTCTCCCGGTACTCCGGGAGAGGGCCGGGGTGAGGGCTCCGTCGCCCTCTCCAAAAACGGCCGAAAAATCTCCAACGGATTCCCCCGCTGCGTGCTCGCCACCGTCGCCGGCCGGGTGGATGCCAACAACTTCGACGGATACTCCTCCTTCGGCGGCTGATTCCCCACCACCATATATCTCGTCGTCGGCCGCGTCGCCGCCGTCGTCCGCGCTGCCAGATTCGCCTCCATCTCCGACAACAACAGCGAATACACCCGATCCTGATCCGACTTCGCCCGCTCCGTCAAATCCCACACCGCCGATTCCCGAATCCGCCTCCCCGCCACCCTCTGCTCAATCTGCTGATATTTCGCATGCGACTCGGCCAGTCTGCCTTCAATCGCCAACCGCTCCGCCTCCCCCTTGATCCCCGCAATCTCCCTCACCTCCTGCGCCGAAAACCCATCCCGCCCGCTCCCCCGCACCACCAGCACCACCGCCAGCGCAATCACCCCCACCACCAGCGCCGCAATCGCACCATAAAGAACACGAATTGAACTCTTCTTCGTCATTCGTCATTCGTCATTCTTTAGACATTCGTCATTCGACATTTTGCTCGCATCACCCCACCCCAGCGCCGCCCCTCTAATCTACCGCGCCATCCCCCACCCACAGCAAAACATTCTTCACAAAACTCTGCGCCCACCCCGGCCGATGCCCCAAAATACTCCACGTATTCGTCCCCAGCAGCCCACTGGTGAGGTCAATCGAGCTATAAATAATCCTCCCCCTCCCCAAACTATACATCTCGATCCTCCCCGCCGATTTCCCCAGCTTCTGCTCCGTGTACGCCCGCAACTGCGGCCTCGCCAGGTTATCCATCCCATCCCCGTTCCCCGCCAGCAGCGGATGCTCGCTCCCCACCACGCTCATCTTCGCATCCGAAAAAACCCGCGGCAGCAATCCATTGCTGATCGACTGCCCAAACGGCCACGCCCCTCCGCACGCATCAATCAACAACACCCCACCCTCGCTCACATACCTCCGCATCACCGCCCCCTCCGCCTCGCTCGGCGTCCACGGCGCAGTCCCCGTGATATGCACCACCGGAAATCTCCCCGCATCCAATTCCGCAACCGCAATCGTCGTCAAATCCAGCTCATACCCCGTCTGATACGCAAACCATCGCGCGAATCTCCCATACGCCCCCGGCTCCGGATCCCAAAGCCCCCCATATTTCAGCCGCCCCAGCCGAACATGGTGCGAAGGCTCCTGCTGCGGCGCGGGCAGATACGTCGAGCTGAGCCGATTCCGCAAATCCGCCTTCCCCGCCGCGTAAATAAACAGATTCACCCCCAGCTCAAACGCGCTTCGTTGCGTCTTCTCCGATCGCAATTGCCAATACTGCGCCAAATCCGCCGGCGAGTGCAGCATCAGAATCCGTGCCCCATTGCTGATGCACCGCAGCTTCGGCCTGGGCTCGATTCGATAGTTCAGCGAATAAATCTCATGATCCAGCGGCAAATCCGTCCACTCAAAATTCGGCAGCAGCTTCCGCGACAGCTCCAGCACAAAATGATTGAACGACTCGCTCCCCCCATCCGCCTGCGTCAGCAAAATCCCCCCCGCATCGATGAACCGCCGCAGCTTGGCAATCTCCCCCTCGCTCAATTTCGGCGCTGTATGACTGGCCAGGTACAAAATCGGCGAGTCCATCCAGTCCGTCCACTCCCGCTCAATCGGAATCACCTGCCAGTTCAGCGGCCGCTCCAGTTCCCGGCTGGCAAATCGCGCCAAATTCGCCACATCCCTTGGCCGATTCGCCCACGCCCCCGCAAACCGCAACTTGTTCATCAGGATCGGATGCCGCCCCCGCGTTAAAAACAGCAGCGAATACGATGTCTCGATCATCTCCTCGCGCCCCGACCCCTGCCACCGCAACCGCATCGCCCCGCGATTCGACCACGACCCATCCTCCCCCTGCGCCCCCACCACTCTGCTCGCCAGCTCACGATACCAATCATGCGTGCCAAGATATTTGAACCCCGAAGCCAGCCCCACCCGCTCAATCCCATAAAGGTTATATCCCGGCCATCCACTCGTAAGCTGCAAGCAATTATCCCCCTGCTCCAGCCACGCCAACCCCCGCGCCAGCGGCCGCGAAAACGGCTCCCGCCCCACCACCGTCCCAAACTGCGGCGCATCCAGGTAATCATGCGTCACAAACAGCGACGCGATCCCCGCCACGCTCATCGACAACGTCCCCCCGCCATGCCCCGAGCGGCTATACGCCCACTCTCCGCTATCAAGCTGGCATTCATACCAGTGATTCTGCACCTGCGACCAATATCCCCTTGGCACCTCCATCCCCACCTCCGCCCCCGACCACACCCCCAGCCAACCATATTTCGAATTCGAATTGTACCACAGCCCCGGATTCGTCCGATTGCCTTCCCCATACGTGTAAGCCCCGCTCCGCGTCGCATTCAGCAGCCACTGCACATCCGCCTTCAGCGCCTCCCGATCCTCCGCCCGGTTATAAACCGCAAGCGCCCCCGCCCGAATCGCCCGCCCATACGTCTCATACCCCTCCATCTTCGAATTCCGCAGATTATCCAGCATCGCCTTCATCCCCTTGGCCCTTCCATTCAGCCGCTCATCCGCCACTGCCTGCCCGCATTGCAGCAGCGCATAAACACACAACGCATTCAGCCCCGGATCACGCCCCATGTTGTCCCCCACCAGCCGCCCATTATTAAATTGATTCAACAGATAATTCGCCCCCCGCTGGATCGCCTCCCCAATCTCCTGATCCGTAATCCCTTCCCCTTCCGGCTTAAGATGCCGAGTCGGCGGCCGCGGCAACGTCACCGCCCTGGGAACCATCACCACCACCGGCATCGTCGCCGGCATCACCGGCTTCGCCTCGCTCCGAACAATCGGTTGAGTCGCCGGCGCTGAAATTGGCGCACTCTCCACCCCTTTCGCCACCACAATCGCCGGCCCAGTCGCAGGCTCTTTCGCCGCCGCCTCTTTCGCCACAGCCGCAGCCGTAGTCGCCACCACCTTCGGCCGAATCACCACCTCCACCCTCTGCTCCCTCCGCCGCGCCTGCTCCGCCAAAATCCCCGCAATCCTTTTCTCATCCGCCTTCGCCTTCGCCAGCCTCTCCAGCACCATCGGATCATCCACGCGCTGCGCGTTGGCGTTATTAAACAAATCCCCATACGCCTCCCGCGCCCTCGCCAAATCCCCCGCCGCCACCAGCGACTCCGCCTTCCGCTGCTGCGCCAGCAAATCCGCATAATCCCCCTTCGCCGGCCGGCTGAGTTGCGCAATCGCAAACGGCAAAACAATCGCCAGCGTCACCAGCACAATCCCCACCCCCCACGCCCCCGCCGACCCAAATTGCAGCACCCGAGCACGATCCTTCGCAGGCGCACTCGTAGCGGCACTCGTAGGGGCGGCTTCAGC
>JBGPEF010000530.1:0-4121 GCA_041482675.1 Tepidisphaeraceae bacterium
ATTTTGAAGTTGCAGGCACAGCCCTCAACCTCCAGCGGATCGGCGGCGACATCCTTATCCATGGGAATGATTTTGTTGGCGGCGGCGCCCTTCCCGGCGGCGGAGGAAGTGGCGGCGGCATTGGAATTCAAATGGGCGTCATCAACGGCAACGTGGTGATCGGCGATGTTGTCGCGGGCAATACCTTCAGCAACCTCGCCGCGGGAATTGTGATTTCCGATGCCAATGGCCTGACCATCAGCGGCAACAGCTTCAATGACATCAGCGCTGTCTCCATCAGCGTCTCCGAGTGCGGCGCCTCAGCGCCTGTCATCGTTTCCCGCAACACCGTCAGCAACAGCCCACCCTCCAGCGGGGCAATCGGCTTTGAATTCCATGACATCGGCCAGTTGGAAATCTTCGACAGCGCGCTCAATTACGTTGATGATGGAATTGTCATCAGCGGCTCGGGCCGGGTGAATTTTCCGGCGATTCTGGATGGGAACGAGGTGTCCCATGCTGGCCGGGGATTTGTCGTCGATGGAGCCGGGCCGACTGTGCTGCGGATTGCGGCAGGGAACGCCGTGCACGGAGCCGGTGACGGCCTGGTAATCAGCGGAAACGTGACTCTGGATGGCCTTACTTTGGCCGATTTCAACCAGGACGGCATCACCGATCACTTCGTATTGCTGGAGGATGGCGCGCTGCATGGACAGGAGATCGATGCAAAGAGCGCTAAATTCAACGGCGAGATAGCCGGGCTTCAGAGCACCGACGCGAACTTTGCCATTGAGAACAAGATCACGCACGCGGTCGATGATTCATCGCTGGGTTTTGTTCGCGTCTATCCGCAGAAGGTGTTCGTCACGCAGGAGAGCGGCCGGATTCAGCGCGGCGTGGATGTGGCGGTGGCGGGGGATACGGTTCACGTCAGTGCGGGGACGTTCACGGAGGCGGTGGTTATTGACAAGTGGATGGGGGTCAAGGGTTCCGGGCCGGTTACCCGCGTCAGCAATCCGGGCGGGGCGGCGATCACCATCACGGCCGGCGGAGCGAGCAGCGGGTTGCGCACGCGAATCAATGCCCTGGAGACCCGCCTGTCGGCGCTGGGCATTCTCGTTGCCTCAGGAGTCTCCCATGTGACGCTGGAGAATGTTTCGGTAACACAAAACACCGAGGCGGGGATTGATGCGGCCACTGGGGTGACCGATTTGGTGATTCAGGCCAATACGCTTTCGGCCAATACTTACGGGTTTCGCGCGGCCGCGGGTGTTAGTGACGCTGTGATTGACAACAACACCTTCGACCATGCCGGCAACGCCGTCATGCTGACTGATGCGTCAAATGTTACCATCACCCGCAACCTGATTTCGCATTCGAGCGGCTCGGCCATCTATCTGTTCGGCGGGAACCACGGCATAGCCATCAATGAGAACGAAATCACCGATGGCACATCAAATGCGATTGCGTTGGCCGGCAATGGCGGCGCGAATTCTGACGTGAGCATTCTGAACAACATTCTGCACCGCAATACCAGAGGCATCAGCGGCGGCGTTGGCGCGGTGGTGGGGACTGTGAATGCCCGCACCAACAGCATCGCCGGCAATACCATCGCGGGGATTTCCAATGAATCGGGCGGGATCATCGACGCCGTCGGCAGTTGGTGGGGGAGCGCCAATGGGCCGGATTCGACGCTGAATACGTGGGCGGGGATGCCAAAGGGTGAGCGGATTCTGGGCAATGGCGTGCTGTTTGCGCCGTGGCTGACCGATGGCGTTAATGCCTCGGCGGCGCGCGGGTTTCAGCATGCCGGGCCGGACATTATCGCGCCGGCGGTTTCCGCGCCGGATCTGACGGCGGAGAGTGACAGTGGGGCGTCGGATCAGGATGAGATCACCAGGGACAATACGCCGACGTTCAGCGGGACGGCCGAGCCGCTGGCGACGGTTGATCTGATGGAAGGATCGATTGTGCTGGGCTCGACGACGGCCGATGCGCTGGGGGATTGGACGATCACCAGCTCAGCTTTGGCGGATGGGATTCACTACATTTTTGCCCGCGCCACCGATGGCGCTGGCAACACGGCGGCTTCTGCGCCGCTGGCGGTCGAAATCGACACGCTGCTGCCGACGGCGGACGCCGGAGTGGATCAGGTCGTGCGTGAAGGCGATCTGGTGACCCTGCTGGCCAGTTCCACCGACGGCACGAGCGCGCATGTCCGCACGTTCAACTGGACGCAGGTCAGCGGGCCATTCGTCTTTGTCACCACCAATGGCGCAACCGCCCAGTTCAGGCCGCAGGACGATGGCGTGTTTGAATTCACCGTGACTGCCACCGATTTGGCCGGAAACTCCGGCTCCGACTCGGTCATGGTCACCGCGAACAACGCCAACCCGGTTGTCACCGCCGTCGATCTCGACCACACCACGATCAATGAAAATGGCGACGTCGTTCTCTCCGGCTCGTTCACCGATCCGGGCACGCTGGACACGCACGTCGTGTCAGTCGACTGGGGCGATGGCAGCTCCTCTTTTGCCGATGTCGATCCGGCCACTCGCACGTTCAGGGCAACCCATCGCTATCTCGACGACAATCCCAGTGGCACTTCCTCTGATGAATATCGCATCGAGGTGCACTGCACGGACACCAGTACGGGCACAACCGGCCCCACAGCCGTGCGGCTCACGGTGAACAACGTCTCGCCGTCAGTGACGATCAACGGCGCTCCCGCCAGCGGCTCCGAAGGCACCGCCATCAACCTCACCAGCACGGTCATCGACCCCGGCACTCTCGACACCTTCACCTACGCGTGGTCGGTGACCAAGAATGGCGCTCCTTACGCCTCTGGCGCGCTCAGCAGCTTCAGCTTCACGCCGGATGATGATGGCACTTACGTGGTCACACTCACGGTGCACGATGATGATCTGGGAATCGGCAGCGATACCAAGACGATTACCGTCACCGATGTTGCACCGACGATTTCCCTCAGCAGCAACGCGCACGTCAACGAGGCAGCGACCTATACGTTGACCCTCGGCGCTGTCACCGATCCGGGGAACGACGCTGTCACCAACTATTATGTGAACTGGGGCGACAGCTCCCCGCTGGAAGTCTTCAGCAGCCCCGGCCCCAAGACGCATGTTTACGCCGAAGGCCCGGCCACGCGGACGATCGTCGTGAGCCTCGAAGATGAAAATGGAATTCATCCCAACGCCGGTAGCTTCACGGTTACGGTGGATAATGTTCCGCCGACGGCGACTTTCTCGAACTTCGGCTCGGTGAATGAAGGCTCCAGCGGGTTTGTGATGTTCACCGGCGGCGCCGATGTCTCGGCCGGCGATCAATCGGCCGGTTTCAAATACAGCTTCGACTTCAACAACGACGGTGTGTTCGAGATCGGCAACGGCACCTACGCCGGCAGCGTTGTTTCCACCAGCGCCACCGTCCCCGCGGCCTTCCTGGCCGACGGGCCGGGCACGCGGACGATTCGCGGGCGGATTTCCGATCGCGATGGCGGCTTCACCGATTACCTCAGCACCATCACAATCAACAACGTCACTCCCATCGTCAACGCCGGCCCGGATACCAGCGTCGGCGTGAATGCGTTCTTCACCCAGAGCGGCTCGTTCACCGATCCGGGCGCGGATTCACCCTGGCAGGTCTTCGTCAATTACACCTATGATCCGGTGACCAATCCGGGCCAGGGTTTGCTGTCGCAGACCGGCGCAGCAAAGACATTTGTCCTCAGCCATTTCTACAGCGTTGCCGGCACCTACACCGCTCGCGTGACCGTCATCGACAAGGATGGCGCCAGCAGTTTCGACGACATCACCGTCACCGTCGCCAACACGCGTTTCCAGGTCCTCTCCTTCACGCCCACGGTAGGCGGGTTTGATGTGCGCTTCAACCGCGCTGCCAATGCGGCGCAGCTCAATCTCTACGATGGCCTGGATGCAGCGATTGATCCTTCCGATGTCACTTTCTTCGGCACCGCTACCGGGCAGGTGCGCGGGTCGCTCGTGTGGGATTTCCAGGGCAATATTCTCCACTTCGTGAAGACCGGCGGCGCGCTGGCGGCCGACAACTACACCGTCGGGCTCCAGAGCCGCGCTGATGGGTTTGTCGATAATTTTGGCGAAATG
>JBGPEF010000531.1:0-4118 GCA_041482675.1 Tepidisphaeraceae bacterium
GGGAATTGACATGGGGGTGGGGGGTCACAAGAATGGAAATGGTGGTTGCGAGGTGGCGGCCATTTTTTAAAATCGCGTTTTGTGAAAAAAGTCACGAAGGGCTTTATGAGGCGACGATAGCGAGAGTTATGAGTGAATTGCCGATGCCATCGGAGGTGAGGGCGCTGGTTGCGAAGGAGGTGGTGGAGGCTGCGCGGGTGGCGGGTGGAGGAGGGGGCGCGGAAGGGACGGGGGCGGTGGTGGAGCCGCCGTCGGTGAAGATGGTTTTGAGGCTGTTCATCATTCCGCTTTTGATCGCGGCGGCGGTGGTGGGGATCATGTTGCCGATTGCGCACATGGCCGAGGGGCCGGCGTCGATGGAGGCGGCGATTGAGCGGTTGAAAAATCCGGGGGGAGAGCGGACGTTGAGTTTGGTGGGGCCGGGGTCGAAGCAGCGGTACATGGATGCCAAGACGCTGGTCGATCATATGAAGGCGGGGTTGGATGAGGGGCAGAGGATTCGGTTGGCGGATCAGTTGGTGGAGATTTTGGAGAAGTATGTGCGGCCGGAGGAGGGGGAAGTGCAGCATTTTGTGCTGCTGGCGCTGGGACGGGTTTGGCAGAAGGATCCGAGGCAGGGGGAGATCAAATCAGCGGCCGCGGAGCAGTCGCGGGAGAGGGTGCTGGAGACGTTGATGAAATATTTCGATGCGCAGGATGTGTCGGCAAGGAAGGCGGCGATATTGGCGCTGGCGTTCTGGCAGGGGCAGGAGGAGGCGCGGCGGGCGATTCCGGCGTTGATCAGGAAGCTGGGGAGTGTGGAGGAGGATGTGGATGTGCGGATGGCGGCGGCGACGACGCTGGGGAATATCGCGAGCGGGGATGATGCGGACGTCGTCGAGGCGCTGAAATTGGCGCTCAACGACACGGACCCGCAGAGGGCGGAATTGGTGTGGAATGCGGCGTCGGCGTTGGCGCGATTGGGCCGGGTGGAGGCGACGCCGACGATGATGAAGCTGCTGAGCAGGGATGAGCTGGCGAAGGTGAGGGTTTGGGACCGGGAGGATCCGAAGAGGGCGGGTTTTCGGACGTTGACGGATTTGGAACAGCAGCGGTTTTTGACGAATGCGATGCAGAGCGCGGCGAAGTTGAATGTGCCGGAGGTGCAAGCGCAATTGAAGAAGATTGCCCAGAGTGATCCGTCGATGAGAGTGAGGGCGATGGCGGTGGAGGTGTTGAATGGGAGGACGGGGGTGGAGTAGTGCGAGGATCGAGGATCGAAGATGGAAGATCGAGCCGGCGATATTGCGGCGTGTTCGAGGAAGCCTTAAAGTTGGAGTTGATGGCTCACGGGCAAGATGCCCGTGCCACGACGTTGGTGAATTATGGCTGAAACAGCTGAGACACATCAGATTGTGACGAAGGTCTGGATCGCGCCGGGGTGCATCGTTTGCGATGCGTGTGAAAATGATTGTCCGGAAGTGTTTGATGTGACGGAAGAGACGTGCCTAATTCGGCCGCCGGCGCTTAAGGCGGACTTTCTGATGCCGTTGACGCCGTCGATCATTGTGGCGGCGGAGGGGTGTCCGGTTGATGTGATCAAATTTGATTTGAAGGAAGTGCCGGGGCCTGCGCCGTGGGCGGGGAAAGAGGCGGAAGCCGCGGCGGCCGCGGCGGCGGGTGGAGAGGTGCGGGCGAGCGCGCCGGCGGCGAAGAAAGAGGTGGCGCTTGGGCCGCCGGATCCGAAGTGGCAGGCGTTGATCAGCACGAGCAAGATCAGTCCGTCGTTGTCGGCGGGGTTGGCGACGACGGTGAGGAAAAGTCAGGAAGTGGTGCAGGCGGAGGAGATGGTTCGGGCGGTGGAGCTGCCGCGAAATGCGCCGCCGGACCAGCGGGCGGCGATATTGGCGGCGGCGGGGGCTTATGCACCGGCGCAGTCACTGGCGGATCGGATTCGCGGCGCCGGGGCGCGGGCGGCGGAGGCGGCGAAGACTTCGCGAAGGCAATTTAATTTGGCGCTGATAGCGGGGTGGGGTGCGCTGGCGCTGGTGACGGCGGCGTTTGGGGCGATGTTCCAGGACTTTTTTGGGCCGAAGGTGTTGAAGGAGCCCAAGAAGGTTTGGCGGGTGGGACGATTGGAAGATTTTGCGGTGCCGGGGAAGGTGGATGAGAGCTTCAAGCGCACGCCGGATGGCGGGGCGGGATTCTGGATCGTCAATTTGCAGCCGGAGCAGGACAAGCTGGTGGCGCTATCGACGATCTGCACGCACCTGGGTTGTATTCCGAACTGGTTGCAGGGGGATCAGAAGTTTAAATGTCCTTGTCATGGTTCGGGGTATTACATCACGGGTGTGAATTTTGAGGGGCCGACGCCGCGGCCGCTGGAGCGGCATGCGATCACGCGCGATCCGGATGGATTTATCGTGGTGGATATGCGGAGGATTTTCAGGGAGGAGCTTGGGGAGTGGGTGGATGCAGAGAGTTTTGTGGCGCTGTAAAGGACGAAGAGCCACAGATGAACGCAGATTGACGCAGATCAGAGAGAGAAAAGTGCATGGGCATCGAGTACGCTGCCCATGCCACCCTAGTCTAGCGAGAGATAGAGACGCATATGGGAATGCTGGATTCGATTCGGAACTCGCAGGTGTGGAATTCGATTTTCCGTCATGGCGTGCCGCGGGATCGGCGGACGCGGGTGATGGCGATCATGAGCAACGTGTTCCTGCACCTGCATCCGGTGGCCGTGAGAAAGAGCGGGATTCGGCTGTCGTTCACGTGGTGCATGGGGGGATTGACGTTTTTCCTGTTTCTGGCCGAGGTGATTTCGGGCGTGTTGCTGATGTTTTATTACCGCCCCACCGTTCAGTATGCCTATCAGGACATTCAGGATTTGCGGGCGCACGTGACGCTGGGACTTTTGCGGGAGATTCATCGCTGGGGGGCGCACGCGATGATCATCTCGATCTGGCTGCACATGATGCGGGTGTTTTTGACGGGATCGTATAAGCCGCCGCGGGAATTCAACTGGATGGTCGGCGTGATCCTGCTGGTGCTGACGATGCTGCTGAGCTTCACGGGGTATCTGCTGCCGTGGGATCAGTTGGCGATCTGGGCCATCACCGTCGGCTCGAACATGGCGAAGGCGACGCCGTTGGTGGGCGCGGGGGGGCCGTTTGTGAAGATCATGATGTATCCGGGGACGGATGTGGCGATGATCCACGCGGGGTCGGATGCGCGATTCTTTTTGCTGGCGGGGACGTTCGTGGGGGAGAATGCGCTGCTGAGATTTTACGTGCTGCACTGTGTATTCTTGCCGGTGATTGTGACGGTTTTGATTGCCATCCATTTCTGGAGAATCAGGAAGGATGGGGGGATATCGGGGCCGTTGTAGGGAGGTTTGGCGATGACGAATGGAATCGAAAGGAACATTCTTCAGCAAATCGAGTTGATTCGCGCGGAGCTGAGGGATATCCGGAGCCGCATCGGCGATGTAAGGACTGAGGGGTACGAGAGGTTTGAGCGAGCGCGAAAATTCACTCAAGAGGTGGCGGAGCGGGTCGCGTGGATTGAAGGATATTTGGAGACTGTGAGAGAAGACCCTCACCCTGCCCTCTCCCGGAGTACCGGGAGAGGGAAAATGGTGGGCAGTGCCCACCCTACATCGGCCGGGAGAGGAAAAAGAGCTACGCGGGTGCGAAGATTGAAGGCCAGTTGAATCGGTGAGATCGCAATATGTGGAACGTCATAGCAGCTTCTGAATCAGGTGGTGGATTTTGGGCGTGGTTTCGGTGGGCGGTGAATTCCATTTGCCAGCCGGCGATATTCATCTCGCTCTCGACCACCGTGTTTGTTCTCATGCTGGTGTTGTACAAGCGGTGGACGAAGCCGAAGGTGGCGGGGATTTTGTTTCTGCTCTTTCTGATCTTTTATTTCGGCTCGCTGGCCGAGCCGAATTATCGAGCCATCATCATCAAGCCGGACAACGTGCCGATCACCATCATGGTGATCTCGGTGATGTTTTTCATCTGGGTGTCCTTTCGGCGGGCAGCGCTGAATGATGAGCGGTTGTCGGCGGGGTTGCCGTTGCTGGAAGAGGACAAGGATGACAAGGTGCTGGTCTGGCCGGACCTGGTTTATAC
>JBGPEF010000532.1:0-4088 GCA_041482675.1 Tepidisphaeraceae bacterium
AAGCGAACCCGTTCCTCGGCCTCCAGCCGAACGATGTACTTTTTCATGCCGATCCTCCATGATCGCGGGCAAAGTGCCCAAGATCAGCATCGGCAAGATGACCTGTTTACCCGTAGAATTGGTGGTGTCAGACCACTAGTGACAGTACACTTTATCGACCGTCGGATGAGAATTAAAAGATGAAAATGCCTGGCAAGCGAGTGAAGATTTTCCGGTGGATACATGGGCCACAATGCGTGGTCCGTGTTGAAGTGGAGGCGGTGATTCCAAAGAGCGACCCGAGCGAGCCATGTCTGGAGCCGGATACGGTGCGTTTTCTGGATCAGCTTCAGCGGCTTGCGAATGAGGGGAAGGTGGATGAGTTGGCCAAGCATGGGGAGGTTTATGTGAGGCGGGCGGGGTGAGCAGAAGAGTTGATAGGCGGTAGGCACGCGGGGCGGGGGGGACCTAGAATGCTATTCCATGAATGAACGAATGACGGCACTGCAAAGGATGCTGGAGAGGGAGCCGGACGACCTGTTCCTTTTGTATGCGATTGCGCTGGAGCACAAGAAGGCAGGGGAATTTGCCGATGCGCTAAAGTGGCTGGGGGAGGTTTTGAAGCGTGATCCGCTTTATTGCGTGGCGTATCAGCAGGCGGGGCAGGTACATGAATCGGCCGGGGAGGTGGAGGCGGCGAGGAAGGCGTATCGGGATGGGATTGCGGCGGCGGGAAGGAAGGGGGATTTGCATGCGAAGGAGGAAATGGAGGGCGCGCTGGGAATGTTGGAGTGAGATTTGCAATGAGCACGCGGCAGTGACGCATTGGCAGCAAGCTGCCAGAGGCACGAGGCCAGAGGCACGAGGCCTACGGATGGGGATGGGGATTTGGCGTTATGAATTTTTTTCTTGATTACCTCAAGCAGCCGGAGTGGGGGTCGCAGCATCGCTGGCGGCGGGCGATCTGGAACACGATGTCGCGGGTGGGGCTGACGGGGGTGCATGCGCTGCCGCTGAATCGGCGCTGGGTGGAGATTCATCGAAGGAAGATGCCGCTGAAGGGGCTGGATCCCTCGTTGGCGGGGTTGAAGCTGGTGCAGATTTCGGATTTGCACTATTCGCCGGTGGTGTGGGAGAGATATTTGCTTCAGTTCATCGGGTGGGTGAATGATTTGAAGCCGGATGTGGTGGTGGTGACGGGGGATTTGATCACGGGCGGTTATCGCTATGCCCATCGCATCGCGACGATTTTGTCGCACGTGAAGGCGAGCAGGGGAGTGATTTGCACGTTTGGGAATCATGATTATTCGATCTATGGGAAAGTGGCCAATGGAGAGGGAAAGCGGCGGGCGGATTATCTGGAGGCTTGTCTGAAAAAGCGGGGGTTGCACGTGCTGAGGAACGAGAGCTGGTTTTTGGAGCCCAAGTCCGGGGGAAAGGGATCGCCGCTGACGCTGGTGGGGCTGGATGATGAGTGGTCGGGGAACATCGATCCGGATGCGGCGTATCGGGGGGTGGATGAGAATTTGCCGATCGTCTGTTTGAATCACAATCCGGCCAATTGCATGGAGCTGATGCGGTATCCGTGGCAGTGGATGCTCAGCGGGCACACGCATGGAAGGCAGATCGCCACGTCGAAATTTGGGCGGACTTTTTACCCGCACAAGTACCGGCAGTTCACGCATGGGTATTACAGCGTGAATGGAAGGCATCTGTATGTGAATCGGGGGCTGAGTTATGGGCAGCGGGTGCTGAGCTGGTGCCGGCCGGAGATTACGGTGTTTAAGTTGGAGGCGGAGGAATTGAACCAGTGAGTCATTGAATCATTGAGTCATTGTTTTGGGAGGAAGATGTAGATGCCGGGGTGGGTTTTCATGGCGGGGCGGATGAGGTCGAGGAGGGGAGCGTATTTGATTTCCGGCGTCGCGAAGACATAGACGGACTGGGACCAGCGGTCGGATTTTTCTTTGAGGGTTTTGGCCAGTTCTTCGGGAGAATTCACCTGGAATTTCAGGTCGCCTTGGCCGCCGTTGTTGTCAATGTCGTCGGCGGGGAGGATGAGGGTGCCGGAAAGTGCGCCGGAGGCGTCGCCGACTTTGGCGTGAAGCTCCCAGGGGCGGCCGAGGCGCTTGGTGCGGTCGCGCCATTGCTCGTCGGGGAAGAAGGCGCGGTAGTAGAGTTGGCCGGGCGGGGGGGCTTCGACGCGGATGCCGCCGTCGCGGTCGAGGGTTTGGATCAGCGAGAAGAATTCGCGGAGCTGTTGAAGGTTGAGATTGCTGCCGGCGACGTCGATGGTGACAAAGGGGTCGTGGCCGGATTCGGTGAGCTTGCCGAATTCGGCCAGCAGATGGACGAGGTCGGTCTCACTGAGCAGGGGTTTGTTGTTCGCGTCGAGGAGGGTGAAATGGTCTTTTTGGAGGACTTTGAGCGTGAGGTCACGGATGCGGGTTTTGTCGTCTTTGTGTTCGGGCTCGAGGATGATTTGCAGGGGTTGGCCGGGGGTGAAGGGATGGGCGGGATTGGGTTTGAGCGAGCCGTAGACCTCACCCTGCGGCCATTGCCAGGGGACATCGAGGACCGTCGAGCGTTCGTTGTAGTCGGAGGCGATGGAGCGGGAGTCGGAGACGTCGGCGGCGTACATTTCCTTGCCGCCGTCTTCGGGTTTGATGAGGTAGGAGCCGGTGAAGACCAGGCCAGTGAGGGGGAGGGGTTTTTTGGTGCGGGTGTCGAGGATGAGTTCTTCAGCGCGGATTTTCTTGTTGGGGCTTTTGCCACGATCAAGATCGTCGCCGTGGGGCGGGGTCCATTCGATGGTTACCAGGACGCGTTCGCCTTTGGGCCAGTATTGGTTGTTGTTGTAGTTGACGGAGCGGCCGGGTTTGAGGCCGATGAATTCGAGGGCGCGATGGACGTCGGAGGGTTTGACGAAGGCGATGGTGAGCGATTCGTAGTCCTTGCCGGAGTCGGCGGGGATGAGGAAGAATTCGACGGCGTCGCCAGCGCCCAGGGCGGTGGCGCGGCCGTCGAGGCGGACTTGTTTTTCCTTTTTGCTGGCGAGGAGGCCGGGGAGGACGAGGTAGTCGGGGTTGTCTTTGAATTGTTTGAGATTGGTCTCGTAGGCGAGCTTGGAGGCCTGGAGGGCGGGGTCGGGTTTGGGTTCGGGTTCATCTCCGCGGGCGCGGGCGAAGAAGAGCAGACTAAACACGAAGACACGAACGGAGAGCAGACTAAACACGAAGACACGAAGGCACGAAGGCCAACTCGGCGTATTACGCGAGATTTGCAGGGGATGGGGTTTGGATTTTTTATTAAGAATTGTGGCAGCACTGTCGAGAGGGGCGGTGATGG
The DNA here is from genome assembly GCA_041482675.1 of Tepidisphaeraceae bacterium. Taxonomy (GTDB): domain Bacteria; phylum Planctomycetota; class Phycisphaerae; order Tepidisphaerales; family Tepidisphaeraceae; genus JBGPEF01. The sequence goes on from JBGPEF010000532.1 coordinate 3,328, forward strand.
GGGGCGCGCCTTCGTGTCTTGGTGCCTTCGTGTTTAATATTCTGCGCTTCGTGTTCAACATTCTGTGCATCGATTATAGGAATGCGCCGGGTTCGGGAAACGATGCGGGAATTTGTTTTTAGAGGGGGTTTGGAATAAGTTTGCAGCGCTCATGCGTACGCAATATGACGAGGCGGATGTCCAGAGGGTCTTTGAGAAGCTGGCGGAGCGTATTGCGGGGGCTTTTTCGCCGGATAAACCGCTGAGCGTGGTGGGGATTCGCACCCGCGGGGAAACGCTGGCGCAGCGGCTGACGGATTACTTGCAGAAGAAGGGGTTTGGTCAGATTGGGCGCGGGGTTTTGGATATTACGCTTTATCGCGATGATCTGTCGGAGGTGGGGCCCAAGCCGATGGTTCGGCCGACGCAGATTAATTTTGATCTGGATGATAAGCCGCTGCTGCTGGTGGATGATGTGCTGTTCACCGGCCGATCGGTGCGGGCGGCGCTGGATGCGCTGACGGATTTTGGGAGGCCGTCGGCGATTCGATTGGCGGTCCTGGTGGATCGAGGAGGAAGAGAGCTGCCGATCGGGGCGGACTATGTGGGGCTGACATTGAAGGATGTGCCGACGGATCATCGGGTGAATGTGAGACTGAAAGAGAATGATGGGAGGGATGAGATTGTGGTGGAGCCGAAATGAACTCACGGGCGAGGCGCCCGTGCCACATGTAGGGAGCAAGATGGTGGCTGCGGAACATCGCTGGAAGCACAAGCATCTG
>JBGPEF010000533.1:0-4085 GCA_041482675.1 Tepidisphaeraceae bacterium
ACTACATCGACGCGCACAACCAAGCCCCCAGGCCGTTCCTGTGGACGGCGAAGGCCGGGGACATTCTGGCGAAAGTGCGCCGCGCACGGGCCGTGTTGGATAAGATTCAATCAGAGTGAGACACTACACTAGATAACGGTAATCCTCGTTGAAGCGGAGTAGCGTGTACGGCGGCGGCTTGGGATTGGGCGTGGCCGCAGAGGTATCTTCGGAGAGAATCGATTCGGCCGGATCGACGGGGGGCGGTGGGGCGGCCGTTGCACTGAATTGCCCGCTGGCCAGAGCGATGGCGATGCAATAGATCAGTGGTGGAGCATTCATAGTGCTCAACGCGCGGCTGTTTTCACATAACCATCGCCACTTCGGCCTTTGACCTGCTCGGCGGCCGCGGCGACAGCGGCTCGCACCTTCTGTGCAGCGCCGTCGAAATATTTTGGCCCTGCCTCGATGATGAAATCTGTGATCTGCGTTTTGTGCGTCAGCCCCTGATCCGCAAGCCGCATTTCCGTGTCGTAGGCCAGCACCATCTGCTCCGCGACGGCCGCGTCGCCCTCGCCGACATCAATGCGGCTGCTGCCCTGGTCGCGTAGCGTAGGCGCGAAGGAAACATGATTGGCACGGATGCGAACTCCCTCGCGTGCGGCGATTCGCCCGGCCAATCTTAACTTCTCAACCGTGAGCTGCGATTCCTCGCCAACACCGATGAGCAGAACTTGTTTGGGGAGAATTGAATTTGGCGGCGGAGTGAACAGAAGCGTTTCTCCGGCTTCGCCGACGAACTCTCCGCGCTCGCGAAGATTCGAGAGCAACCCGCCCAGCTTGTCGTTGAAATCCGCCACCGCCTCGATGTACTTGTCGCCGCTGGGATCATGTTTCAGGACGCAGATAATTTGCAGATCCGTCGTCTGCGTGACCGGCCCGATCATTTTCACCGATATCCGCATGCCGTTGGGCGCATCGATCCGCTGCTCGGCTGGGATTCCCGTGGACGGAGGTGCAGCGCCGGTGGTCGAGATGATCAGTGTCAGGACGATCAACATGAGCCATGGGCGAAGAGGTTTGGTGTGCATAGGCCAAGCTCCAATCATTTGGGTGATTATTTAGCTCCCTTTGGCGGCGCTTGTTGATAGCCGCCAAAAGCAGCGACCGGCGACCATTGAGGAATGACCGGCGGAAGAGGCTCGGGCGCGAATTCGGCAAATGGTGCGGCCGCATACACGATGTCCCCGCCGGTCACAGTCAACACCGACTCGATCGTACGAATTTGCTCTTCGGTTACAGAGAAGTAGTCGTCAGACAAAATCGCAAAATCAGCGTACTGGCCCGGAGCGATCCTGCCCTTGACGTTTTCTTCCGCACTGAACCAGGCACTTCCCACGGTGAACAGCCGCAGGGCCTCCTCCCGCGTTAAACGGCTTTCCGACGGCAGGAGTTGTGTGCCGCCGACGGTCTTGCCGCTGACCATCCAGTAGAGAGAAAGCCATGGATTGTGGCTGCTGACGCGGGTGGCATCCGTGCCTGCTCCCAGAGGGAGCCCCGCATTCAGCATTTGCCGCAGCGGCGGCGCGGACGCCGCGGCCTGCTTCCCATACCGGTCCACAAAAATCTCGCCGGCGAACGCCATGCGATCCTGAATCGCGATGCCGCCGCCCAGTGCCTTGATGCGGGCGATATTCTCGGGAGTGATGGTCTCAGCGTGATCGATGGCCCACCGCGCCTTGTAACCGGTTTCTCTAAATACCGGCTCGAAGACGTCGAGCATCCGGGTGATGGACTCGTTGTAAGTGGCGTGGATGCGAATAGGCCACTGGTGCCTGGCCAGCACGCGTGTCACTGCCGTCAGCTCGCGCTCCATTTTCTGCTGAAGCTCTGGGCGCGGGGCCATGAAGTTTTCAAAATCGCCCGCTGACCAAACGAGATTCTCGCCCGCGCCTTCGATGAAGAATCCGTTGAGGCGCATCACGGCCAGGTTCACATTCAGTTTTTCCTGCGAGGTCCACTTCTGGTAATCCTCATGTTCCGTTCCACCCTTCTGCGCGAAGAGATAGTTAGCGATGCGAATGGGGAACTTTGGCTGCGACGCCAGGAGTTTTGATGACTGATAGTCATCGGGATAGGAGTGCCCGCCGCCGCCGGGATCGACGGCGTTGGTGAGGCCGAAGCGGTTGAGCTCGCGATAAAAATGCCGGGTTGAATTCACCTGCTCCTGCGGCGAAAGCTGCGGGAGACGCCCGATCGTGCCGTAAAGAATCGCGGGGCTCGGGTCGGCGTGAAGAATGGCACCGCCCCCATCGACGAACTCATATCGGCCGCCTTCGGGTGGCGCGCTGCCTGGGGTCAGTTTCAATGCCTCGACGCCCGCCTGGTTCAGCAAGCCCTGACTGTAGAGGAATAAAACGAACACTGGAGTGTGGGGCGCTGCTTCATTTAACTCAGCCACCGTCGGCATCTGCTTTTCGCGAAACTGATATGGCGTCCAGCCGCCGATCACCAGCACCCACTGGCCCTCCGGCGTGCGCTTTGCCTGCTGTCGAATCATCTCCAGCGCCCGCTCCAGCGAATCCACGCCGTCCCAGCGAAGCTCGAGATTGTAAAACCGCCCGCCGCGAACCGCGTGAAGGTGCGAGTCATTCAATCCCGGAATGATCCGCCGGCCGCCGGCGTCGATGACGCGAGTCTGCGGCCCTCGAAAGGCCTCGACGTCGGCATCGTTTCCCACGGCCACGAACACGCCGTCGCGCACGGCAAACGCACGGGCTTGCGGCTGCGCCTCATTCTGCGTCGTCACCTTTGCGTTGAACACGATGAGCTCTGCGGGCGTCTGCGGCGCTTGTGATAGAGCATCCCGCGTCTGGACGCCGCACCCGGACAAAAAGATCGCCATCGCCGCCAAGATTTGAATAGCAACGCGCATCGGCCGCTCCTTGCCACAGTTATCGCTTGGCCTGACCGGCAATCTCTTGAGCCTTGCGATGGCTCTCCATCACGGCTTGGAAGTTGGACGCATACGCGGCGTAAAGCTCGGCGTACTGCGCGGCGTCGGGCCTGTTCCAAGTGCGCTGCAACTCGCAGAACACGGCATTGGTTGACATCGGAACAATGCCCGCCTGCGACAATCGCGCAATGGTCGTCTGCGAAGCCATTGGGCTGGGGTCGCCGGACGCATCGGTGACGAAGTACACGTTGTATCCCTCGGCCTTGGCCTGGAGCGCCGGGAATGCCACGCAGACGCTGGTCCAAACCCCGGCAATGATGAGCGTCTTGCGGCCGGTGTTCTTGACTGTCCTCACAAAGTCCTCATTGTCCCAGGCGCTGATCTCGCCCTTGCGCGGCACGTAGATCGCGTCGGGCTCCACCTGCTTGATTTCAGGCATGATTGGCCCGTTCGGACCGTCTGGGACGGATGCTGTCGTGATGACGGGAATCTTCGCAAGCTTGGCGACCTTCGCAAGGATCACAGCGTTCGTGCGCAACTCAGCCACCGGAACGTCCTTGACGGCCTGGAACAGCCCGGACTGGTGGTCGAGCAGGAGGATGACCGTGTCGGCCGGATCAAGCAGCGTCTTCACCTCCGACTTCCGCGCCGGTTGTGCGGCCTGCTGCGCGTGAGCGGGGTCTCGTCCGGTCTGAATGACAACCGCCGCCGCAGCGGCCAGCGAAAGGACCGTCGCGGAAGCCGCCTTCCGATTCCTGGTGAGCCAATTCGTAGTTCTTCCTTTCAAAAAGAGATGCGTTTGAGACCTGCTCCCGCACCATTGAGCGTGGCGCGTGGTCAGGCTCGCTCCGACATGAGAGCTGTCGTAGAATTGCGGCATATGGGTGACGATCACACCACTGCCGCCGTTCAGCGGTATCTGGACGATCTGGCCGGAATAAAGGGGGACTCGCCCGCGGAGCCGATCGTCAGGGATTTGCTGGCGCGATCGGTGAACCGGCTTCACCTTCTGTGCGCTTCCCTGCTGTTTCGCAGCTATCCCCGCCTGACCCGCCCGCCGCTCAATCTCCAGGCCGATGAGATGCTCAGCTCGGTGGTGGAGCGTTTGCTCAAGGCCCTCAAGGGCGTTCGGCCGCCGACGGTCCGCCAA
>JBGPEF010000534.1:0-4084 GCA_041482675.1 Tepidisphaeraceae bacterium
AGGCGTCGCGCGTGGAGGCGAAATCGTTGAGGAGAGCGAGGTCGGAGTCGGATATAGGAGTGGCGGGGCCGGAGTAGGAAGCGCCGAAGTTGGCGGCGAGGTCGATGAAGTCGGAGATGGTGATCTGATTGTCGTAATTGAGGTCGCCTTCCTGCCAGGTGATGTTGGGGCCGGAGGCGTTGAAGTTGGAAGAGAGGTCGATGAAGTCGGAGATGGTGACGGCGCCGTCGAGGTTGAGGTCGCCGATTCTGGTGGGGCGAATGAGGAAGGAGGAGTCGCCATGGGCGTCGGCGAGCCTGGCGAGGCCGAGGCGGGAGTTGGGGTGGGAGGGGAGGCCGGAGTCGAAGATGCCATCCTGGGGGTCGGGAGCGCCGGCGCGGTTGGCGCTGGCGATGGCGGCCCATAGGCTCGCCCTGGTGGTTTGGGCCGGGTCGATGCGAACGGAGCGAAATGCGCTGGGGGTATCGGGGGTGGAGAGGTTGAAGGATTGGCGGCCGGGGAGGGATTCGTTGAGGGTCAAGGCGTGGAGGTTCTGGTCGGCATTAAGAATGACGGCGGCGGGTTCGGGGCCGACGATGATGGAGAGGTTGGAGACGGCGGCGGCCGCGGCGGTGGCGGGGGTGCCGGCGTTGGTATTGAGGACGAGTTGGCCGCCGCGGGCGTGGAAGATGGCGCCGGGAGCGTGGGTCTGGGAGCCAGTGATGATGGCAGCGCCAGCGCCGGTTTTGGCGAGCAGTGCGCCGGCATCGCTGACCATGTCGCCGCTGAGGGAGAGGATTTGGGAAGCGGGGACATCGACGGTGCCGCCGGCGTTGCTGATGTTGGGAGTGAAATTGCCGTAGGCCGAGAAGGTTCCGCCGCGGAAGCGCAGCTGACTGGTGGCGACGGAGGCGTCGTACATGCGGAGGGTTCCGAGGGGATAGAGGGAGGCGGGGCCGGTGACGTTGAGGAAGCCGCTATTGCGGACATCGACGACGCCGCTGCCGGTGGGGCCGACATCCAGGGTGTCAGCGGTGAGCATGGAGTTTGCGCCGGTGATGTTTGCGGAGCTGGAAGCCCCGCGGACCGAGACGGCGCCGCTGCTGGAGACGTGGGCTCCGTTTTGGACGTTGAGGGCGCCCTGCCCGAAGGGACCGACGATGAAAGGGCCGAGGTTGGACCAGCTTGAGCCTGGGTCGGTGACGGTCACAGCGCCGATGGAGCCGGGCGCCGAGCCGATGTTGACGCCGCGGCTGGCGACATCGGCGCTGTTGTCGATGCGCAATTGACCCTGGCCGGCATAGGCGATGGTGAGGGCATTGCTGAGATTCCATTGAGCGCCAATACTCAGGGTGGCACTTCCGAAACTGCCAGCGTCTTTGGCGATGACGCCATCAACTGAATTGAGGGTTCCATTGATGAGGTGAAGCGCGGCATTGTCGCCGGCTACTTCGCCAACGGTGACGGAAGGGGTGGCGGGCAGATGGTCGATGGTGGTGAGCCGGTACTCGTGAGTCAGGATGTCAAAGGTGACGTTATCGCGGCCGATGATAACGCGGTCATTGGTGGTGGTGATTGAGGGGAAGGTGAGGGTGTAGGTTGCGCCGATGATGTCGAAGAGGGCGGTGTCGGCGGGATCAGGGACGACGCCCGCGGACCAATTCGAAGTGAGGTCGAATGAGCCGCCGGCGGGATTGGACCAGCGGCGGACGACAGCGACGGCGGAGGAGGGGAAAAAGTTGAGCGCGGCGGCAGCGCAGAGCGCGAATAGGCGGGATGCACGGCGGGATGACATTTTGCCTGGCTCCGAGGCCGAACTAAAGAGAGACGCCCGATCGGTCCGCGGTTACATTTTTGACGTGATCAGCCGTGATTAAGGTAATCCGGTGGGAAAGGATTTGCAAATTAAAATGCGCGGCGGAGTCGGCGTTTGCAGGGCAATCGCATGTGGCCTTTTCCCGCCGATGACAGGAGAACAGCAGCATTCGCCGTCGAAGAAAACCCTCACCCCAACCCTCTCCCGGAGTAGTGAGGAGAGGGGGTAAGAGGGCCACATGCGATTGCCCTGCCAGCGTTTACCAAAGTGGAAGGTTGTAATTGTGGCGAGGAAGAGGAGGGTGAGTGTGGAGGGTTCGGGGATGGGGGTCAGGCCGTGGGAGGAGGCGAAGGCGTTGAGGGCGGCGAGGTCGGAGGGGGAGAGGGGGAGAGTTTGGCCGGAGTAGGTGGAGTTGAAGTTGGAGGCGAGGTCGATGAAGTCGGAGATGGTGATCTGGCCGTCGGCGTTGAGGTCGCCGTCCTGCCAGGAGCCGGGGCCGTTGAAGTGGGAGGCGAGGTCGATGAAGTCGGAGATGGTGACCTGGCCGTCGAGGTTGAGGTCGCCGATTTTGGTGGGGCGGATGAAGAGGTAGGGGTCGCCGTGGGCATCGGTGAGGGTGGCGAGGCCGATGGCGGAGTTGGGGTGGAGGCCCCCTGATAGACCGGAATCGAATAGGCCGTCGCCGGGGGTGATTTTGGCGTGGGCGATGGCGGCGGTAAGGGAGGATTTGGCGGAGTCGAGGTCGCCGGAGTGGATGCTGAGAGAGTGGAATTCGGTGGCGGTGCTGGCGAGGTCGAGGCCCTGGGCGCCGGTGTCATCGAAGCTGATGGTAAGCGTCGCGAGGTCCTGGGATGAGTTGAGGGTGGTGGTGGAGTTTTCGTTGCCGATGATGATGGAGAGGTTGGCGGTGGCGGGGGTGATGGAGGTGGCGGGTGCGCCGGCGTTGGAGTTTAGAACTACGGGGCCTTCGGTGATGAAGAGGTTTGCGCCGCCCTGGTGGGATTGGGGGCCGTCGATGGAGAGGAGGCCTGGGCCGGATTTAATGACGGTTTGAGAGGTGCTGATTTCGATTCCGTTGCCGAGGCCGAGGGATGAGCCGGCGGCGAGGTCGATGCTGGTGGTGGCGGCGAAGATGACTTTGGCGTTGATGAAGTGGGCGCCGGAGTCGGTGGTGAGGGAGGCAACGCCACCGTTTTGGCCGAGGGTGAGAGAGCCGCCGACGCCGTGGGCGATGGTGTAGCTTTGGGGATTGTTGAAGGTGATGGAGCCGACGGTTCGGTGGCCGTCGAGGGTGATGGTGCGGGGGGAGGTGATAGCGCCGAGGAAATTGGCGATGGCATCGGGGGCGTCGGGGATGCCGCCGTCCCAGTTGGCGGGGTCGGACCAAGTGCCGTCGCCGTCGTGGATCCATTGGGGGGGATTGTTGTTGAGGCTGCGGGTGGCGACGAGGGCGCCGGAGAGGCGGAAGGTGCTGTCGCCGGAGGTGACGGTGCCGAAGGTGGTGCTGAAGCGGAGGGGGAGGGTGAGGGTTTCGATGCCGTTGGCGACGATGACGGAGGGAGTATTAGAGGGTGCATTGAAGAGGGTGCGGCCGGAGAAGTCGACGTTGTTCCATTGGAAGCCGGTGTTCCAATCGACGTTGCCGCTGGCGTAGATGATGTCGAGGGTGCTGTCGAAGTTGCCGTTGGCGGCGACGGTGAGGGGATCGCTGTTGAGGTCGAGGAAGATGTCGCGGAAGGCGGCGTAGGTTTGGCTGAAGAGGAAGTTGGGGGCGGTGAGGCCGTAGTCGGCGAAGTTGCGGCCGTCGAAGCCGTCGATGTCGGGGCGTTGTTTGGAGGGTTGTTGTGTGGCGTCGATGAAAGAGCCGGAGATGAATTGGATGGTGCCGGTGGTGCGGTCGGCGAAGATGGTGCCGGAGTAGGTGGTGTTGTTGGAGCCGAAGTTTTGGAAGGTGGGGACGTTGTTGCTGAGGAAGCCGGTGGCGAGGAGGGAGGATTGGGTGGGGTCGATGGTGTAGGTGACGGGGGAGGCGAGGGTGGGGATGGTGAAGAGAAGAATTGGGATGGCGAATGAGAAGAGATTCCGGGGCATGTTCGTTCCTCCTGTGTTGTGAAAAGTAGCCGAAAATGGGGAACAAGGCCAGTGAGAGAATGAGAAAGAGGAGGAGTAAGCAGAGGAAGAGGAGTAGGAGCAAGATCAGGAGTAAGAGTAGGAGGAGCGGGGGCGGCGGGGGCGGAGGAGGGGGGTGAGGGGGAAGAGCAGGAGGAGGAGGGTGGAGGGTTCGGGGAT